>JAKBXD010000321.1 GCA_021840785.1 Pseudomonadota bacterium | reverse complement strand
GCCGAACACGGTCGTCCCCCTCGCGCACGCTGAGACTACTGGTCCCGCAGGGGACTGGGATCATCAGGCCGTGCCGACCCATTTTTATTCGACAAGCCGCCTCTCCAGGCGGCCTTTTTTGTGTTGACTGGAAAGTCAGGCGCGACACATTTGACGATTGAGTCAATACTATGGAAGCATGCTGGAGATTTCGAAAATCTTGTCCTGAAAATAACCCAAAAAACGCGTTGCGCCATTCTGGGATAAACCGTTAATGTAGTATGGATGGAAATAGGACCAATAAGCTACCATGGGAACCTTGTCCGAGGGCCTCATTGTCGCCGAAAAAACAGCGAATGCTAATGATGCGTGATCTGGGGAGGTCAGGGTATGGCAGCAAGCATCGAGAAAACGAGCAATGGGTGGGTTTTGGGGCCGTCCATTGCAGGTGTGGCTATTGACTCAAGACTGGTGAAACCGGGATACGTCTTCATTGCCATTCCGGGCTCCACGTCTGATGGCCATGCTTTTATTGCCGATGCCATTCGCCGTGGGGCGGTCGCCGTAGTGGGCGAGCGGCCCAACCTGTCTTTGCAGGTGCCGTATTTTACGGTTGCATCGAGCCGGCAAGCAGCCGCCGAGCTGGCGGCCAGCTTTTACGGGTTTCCGTCCAAGGAACTGACCACCATTGGGGTTACGGGCACCAACGGCAAGACCTCGGTTGTTTATTGGCTGACGGCTTTAATTCGTGCATCCCAAGCCGAATGCGGCATGATTTCGAGTGTCGTGAATGACACGGGCGTTGGCGTTCGCGATTCGGTCTTGACTACTCCGGAGAGCCCAGACTTGCAGAGACAGCTCCGGGAAATGCGCGACATCGGGATGACTCACGCTGTCGTGGAAGTATCCTCGCATGGCATCGCGCAGCATCGTGTAGACCAGTTGTTTTGGGATTTGGCCGTGCTTACCAACATTACACGCGAGCACCTAGACTTCCATGGCACGATGGAAAACTACGTCAGTACGAAATCGCAGTTGTTTGAGCGACTGCCTCAGGACTCCTTGGGCGCGGTCATCAATGCCGATGACTTTTATAGTCGGGAGGTGCTGAAGCGGATTACCTGTCCTGTAATCACTTATGGGATTGAAGGCGGAGATCTGCGGGCGGAAATTTTGGATTCCACCCCATGGTCCTCCAAGGTTCGGCTGACCCATCGCGACTTCCGCATCACGGGTGACCTGCGTCATCCTGGACAGTACAACGTCTACAATCTCACGGCAGCCGCCGCGGCGGCATACCGGCTGGGCATCAGTCCTGAAGTGATTGAAGAAGCCATTCCCGGATTGCCCGATGTGCCGGGACGCATGCAGATATTGAGTCGGCCGGGGAAACCCACGGTAATTGTGGACTATGCGCATACGCCGGATGGGCTGACGCAGTCACTGAAGACCGTGAAGAAGATGGTCTCCGGGCGCGTATGGCTGGTGTTTGGAGCGCGCGGTGGCCGGGATCGCGGCAAACGCCCAGAAATGGGCCGCATCGCGGCCTCTCTGGCAGATTGCGTGGTCTTGACCGCCGATAGCCCCAATGACGAAGATCCGCTCGACATAGCGCAGGCTATCGCCTTGGGCATCAAGGAAGTGAACCCGGCTAAGCTGGTGCGGACCGATGTTCAACGCGATCAGGCCATTCGCTGGGCGATTGGGGAGGCTGGTACCCAAGATTGCGTCTTGATTACCGGCCGGGGTCCCGAATCCTATCAGAATTTCCACAATCAACGGGTTCTGATGCGCGATGCCGATGTGGCGAGGCAGGCTTTGGGCATGGCCATCGATCGAAAAGGGGCGGACGGCGTTGGCATCCATTAGTGTCATCATTCCCGCCTACAACGCAGTGGACACCGTCCTCGATGCAATCCAATCGGTAAAGGAGCAATCCTATCCAGTCAGCGAGATCATCGTGGTGGACGATGGTTCCACCGATGCGACCAGTGAGTGCGTGACGGCGGCATTTCCGGAGGTCCGCGTGGAAAGGGTCCCCAATGGAGGACCGTCCCGAGCGCGGAACTACGGCTTGAAGTTAGCGCAGGGAGACTGGATTGCCTTCTTGGATTCAGATGACCGCTGGCACCCGGACAAGCTGCGCGCGCAGATGGCGGTAAGCAGCGACGACATCCAATTGATCGCGTCCGACTGGGTGCGGGGCGATGATTTTAGCCCTGTTCCGGAGCCCATACCCCGATCGCGGCTAACCTATCAAGACCTGTTAACGATGAACCAATTCCAGACATCCACTGTGTTGATGTCCAGGGGTTTGGCCAATCTATTGGATGGCTTTGATCCCTCGGTTGATGGGGCGGAAGATTGGGATTTCTGGCTGCGCGCTGCGGTGAACACGGCCATCACCAAGGTGGACTGGCCCCTGGTGCAGTATCGTGACGTGCCAACGGGATACAGCAAGGATGTATGGCGGGTCTATCGCACGATGCAGCCCATGCTCGACAAGCATCGCGGCACCCACGCCGTGTCCGAGCGTGACTTTGGGACGCTCGAGGCATGGCATCACCTACGGTTTTGGGTGGCCTTTGTGTTGGCCCGAGACACTGTTCACGCCAAAGATGCATGGAAGAATGCCATGCAACCTCGATTGCGTGGATATGTGCCGCGTGCGGCAGTTCATTATTTGGTGCCGTTTTTAAGGCGTCGATTAAGGCGGCGAGCAGGCTGACTTCCGATTTCGCTAAGGATTGGCAGTAGACAAATGGCGAGAAAGCAGATACAATAACTTTTGCTGTCGCAAGACAGTGCCGGTCCTTGAAAACTATATCATCATGCCACATGAACGAACGTAACAAGTAAGACCAACGATTCAGAAGAGTCATGGAGAGTTTGATCCTGGCTCAGGACGAACGC
>JAKBXD010000320.1 GCA_021840785.1 Pseudomonadota bacterium | reverse complement strand
TCTGTCGATTCGAATTGGGCACGTTAATTGCCGCCATCCAATTGACCAATGGCATCGTCGGCCCATTTGCGAACGTATCCAGCGCGTTTAGTCAGATTCAAAGCGGTCGCGCGGCGCTGGCCCGTATTCAGGTCATCGCAGGCACCACACCGGAGTTCATGGATGGGAAGGAGGCCGGAGGCGTCCCGAGTACCGACCATCCCCCGCAAATCATGTGTCAAGGATTGGAATTCGGCTATGGTGAGGAGGTTGTCTTGCACGGCCTCTCGCTTATCTGTGCGCCAGGCACACTGACCGCGGTCATGGGGCCCAACGGAGGCGGCAAGACCACGCTGGCCAAGGTGTTGCTCCGACTCTATCGGCCCCAAGCGGGCCAGATTTGGTGGGACCAGTACGCCTGGGATCAATTGGGGACGGCATGGGTTCGCCAGCATCTCGTTTATGTGGCCCAAGATCTATTTTGGGTGCAAGGCTCGGTAGCGGACAATGTCCGTCTGGTGGCACCCGATGCTACCCAAGAACAACTATGCCGGGTATTGACGCGTGTCGGGCTGCCTGCCACCGCTGAGTTCTTAGACCGGGCAGTAGGGGAAGCGGGACGAAACCTCTCGGGTGGACAGCGCCTCCGCCTATCCATCGCGGGAGCCCTGCTGCGTGACCGGCCGTTTTGGATCTTGGATGAACCCACGGCGGCGCTGGACCCCGAAGGAATCCAGTCGATTGCCGAGTTGATCCAAGATCTCACTCCGGAACATACCGTACTGGTGATTACTCACAGCCGCGAAGTGGCTGAGGTCTCCCATCAGGTCGCCGTCGTGAGCGGGGGGATAGCGAGGGTCGGTTGATTGGATGATCGGGGCGATGCCGGTAGTCCGGTGACATCGAGCTGTGTGGCCACCGGAAGACCCTAGGCACCAGGCCCCGGGTATGCTAGGCAGCCACGAATGATATGGAGAGAGGGCGCAGGACTTCCGTCGGACAACGACCGAAATCCCGGGAGTCCAACGGACCTGCATCAGCACACGAAGGGAAGGAATCCATTGGTTATCCTGCAGCGGGTACTCGGGACCGGGGCTAGCGCGTCGGAACAAAGTGGTGGACTTCAGTTATTGCGTGAACCGATGCGGGCGCACCGGGGGTTGTTCGTGCTCACCCTGGGGCTCTTGTTCGGCGGAATCGGGTTGACCTTGGTCCAGGCCTGGGGCTTGCGGTTGACCTTTGACGGATTGCAGACGGGTCGCATCGCCATGACCGAGCGCGGTATGATCGGATTTGGTATTGCGTTGGTCGCCTACGCGTTACTGATGGTCATGGTGAATCATGTGCGCCAGGTATTTGGCATGCAGGTCATGATGGTCGTCCGGCGACGCGCCATCGCTCGTTTGCTGCGCGCAACCATGCGCTTTCATGATCAGCATACCACTGGGGATCTCTCGGACCGCTTAGCCAACGACGTGTGGTCCGCTTATCAACTGACGGCCTGGGATCTGTCGGCGTTGATTAGTAATCCGCTCCTGATGCTGGCGTCGACGGTCTATCTTTGGACGCTGAGTCCAACGTTAGCGTTGATCATTTTGCCCATTGGCCCGCTCTTGTTGGTAGCGCAACGTCTCTTCAAGCATGCCCTTTATACCCGCAGTATGGCTGTGCAAGCTACAGCCGCTGAGTTGAATCAAGCCACCGTCGAGACCTTGCAGGGCGTGGTGCAAATTAAGGCGTTTCAACTCGAGTCCGGCATGGAGGCGCGATATCGCGCGGTGGTGACGCGACTCTTGGACGTCCACCGCCGCGATTATGTCGTGCAAGGGGTGTTTGCTGGCGTGACCGGATGGGTGGGGGCCATTCCGTTTTTGGCGATTGTGGTCGTGGGCGGAAACTTGGTGTGGCGGGGGGTATTTGAACTCGGAACCTTAATGGCGGCCATTCAACTGATGAACCGGATTGTGGGACCATTCTCGCTGATCGCTGACCACCTGGGCCACGTGCAGCGGGGGACGGCCGCGCTCGACCGAATCCAGGGGGTGATGTCGGCACCGGTGGAAGGAGACCCCACGACGTCTCGGCCAGATCCCGCTAGAGCGGCCCAGGTGGTCGGGGCGCCTTGTATTAGGTGTTCGGATCTGCAGTTTCGCTATGGAGGCCAATTGGTCTTGCGTAAGCTTTCGATCAGATTGGAAGCCGGTTGCATGACCGCCTTAATGGGGCCCAATGGTGGCGGCAAGACGACTCTGACTAAATTGCTCCTTGGATTATATCCCCCAGATTCGGGAGAAATGACCTGGGACGGTGAAAGCTTCGAAGCGCTGGGGATGGCATGGATTCGCTCGCACACCGTGTACGTGCCCCAGGACCATTTTTTTGTCGTGGGATCCGTGGCCGACAATCTCCGACTGATTGCCCCCGATGCGTCGAACCCGGCCGTTCAACAGGTACTCGAGCGGGTTCAACTACCCCATGATGCGTATTTTATGGCCCGGCCAGTTGGCGAGGGCGGACGCGAATTGTCTGGGGGCCAACGCCTGCGGCTGTCTCTGGCGCGTGCTCTGTTGCGCGATGCACCGCTCTGGATCTTGGATGAACCGACGGCTGCCCTGGACCCCGACGGAATCCAGTCGGTCGCCCAACTGATGCGTGACCTTGCCGACCGTCGTACGGTGGTCGTGGTCACGCATAGTCGTGAGGTCGCGCAGCTGGCGGATCGGATCTGGGTCGTCGAGGGCGGCGTCGCGGCCTCGACGACCGCCTCCTATTTAGGATAACGAATGCGATGCAGCACGGTCACCCCGACTTGCGTGGACCTGACTTTTGCGCATCTGACTGTTGGCGCTAATGCAATTTGTCATCACTTCGGCTAACTTCGCTGTCATTGAATGGGTGACGGACTGTCATTCGA
>JAKBXD010000319.1 GCA_021840785.1 Pseudomonadota bacterium | reverse complement strand
GCCCAAAACTAAACGGACCGTCTTCGGCCGTCCCTGTCGTCCGCGCACTTGCACTCCTTGGCCGATAAGACTTTGATCAATGCGATCGGGAATGCGTTCCAACCGACTCTCAGGGAGCACGACACTATGCTCGATTTCCACGCTTCGCACTTCAACGCGGGCGCCAATCGACGTATAAGGGCCGATGTAACTGTCGACGATTACGGCCCCCTCCCCGATAATCGCCGGCCCACGGACCGTACTGCGCTCAATAACCGCACCCGCGGCTACTACCACCCGTCCTGTGAGGGTAGACTCGGCATCGATCTGCCCCTCCACCCTGGGCTCTATATCCTCAAGGATCAGACGGTTTGCGTCCAGAACGTCTTCAGGGCGTCCCGTGTCCTTCCACCATCCCGTGACTTGTGCCGCATCTACGGGCTCGTCATGATCCACGAGCCACTGAATGGCGTCGGTGATTTCCAACTCTCCCCGCCACGACGGCCTAAGGCTGGATACGGCTTCATGAATGCGCGCATCAAAGCAATACGCACCGACCAAGGCCAAATTCGACGGCGGATGCTCCGGTTTTTCTATCAATTGGACGACCCGTCCGTCTTCCACCACCGCAACCCCGAATTGACGGGGATCCGCAACCTCGGTTAAGAGCACGGCCGCTGCCGGGCGACGTGTCTCAAAGCGCTGCACCATTGGCGCAACACCGCCGCGCAGGAGATTGTCGCCCAACACCATCAAAAACGGGGCGTCCCCAAGAAACGGCTGGGCGATCTTGACTGCGTGCGCGAGCCCCAAAGGAGCTTCCTGGGGAATATAGGTGAAGCGACAGCCAAACTGACTGCCGTCCCCGAGCGCCGCCTGAATTGAGGCAGCGGTGTCTCCAACCACCACTCCGATATCCTTCACGCCGGCACGGACCATGTCATCAATCGCATAGAACAGAATGGGACGATTTCCGACGGGTAGAAGTTGTTTGGCCCCAGTATAAGTTAAGGGCCTCAGGCGTGAGCCGGTGCCTCCAGACAAAATTAACCCTTTCACTGCAAACCGCCTTCCATATAGATAGATTACACTCGATTTCGGCATAAAACCTAGGAGACCGACTTCGTCGCCCTCCAGCAAAATTCCTGCCCGCCCGCAAAATATACCAAATTATTCCTCAAAAGGACGGGAGTCGTCCCAAAAGGGTGCTCCCGGCCATCTTACCGAATTGGTCGCGAGCGTGAAATAAAAGACTGTGAGCCACTTTAGGCACTTCGACGTTTCTGCACGAAGGTGTGTTAACGGCGCTTTTGGGACAACCACTATGCGGATCGCCGCTGGGCCCAGCGGCGGACATTGTAGGCGAAGATTCCCAACCCGATGCCAGTCGCGACCGCATCATACCCGCGGCATCGACTCCGGCGCAATCCATACTTCCGCTTCAGGTGACTAATCGTCGCTTCGCCGCCAGCCCTCCAGCGTTGTGCTCGGCGAAAGGCGGGACGTCGCTCGTGTTGTTGGCGTTTGGCCGATTTTTTGCCGCGTTTCGGGATCGCCACCGTCCGAATGCCTCGCTTTACGCAGTCTCGTTCGTTGGCCGCGCTGGAATATCCGCGGTCCGTGGCCAGGATGTCGGGCGGGCGCTCGAACTGGCTTTGGTGGCGGTCCAACGCCGGACCGAGCGCATCTACGTCCGGAGGGTTGCCTTTGTCAACGGTATAGTCGGTGACGAAGCCGTCTTCGGCTTCGATAATCTGGACCTTGTACCCAAACTGGACCGGCTGCCCCAATTTGCCTTTCTTGATGGGACGCGCGTCCCGGTCGACCAAACTCACCACCCGGTCGGCAATCCGCTCGCCGGCGGTGGCCGCCCGACTCTGCTGGATGACGGTCTGCAAATCGGCCATCGCTTGTTCCACCCGCTTCAGCAGCGCTTGCAACGCCTGCCGGACCCGACCGCGTTTGCGCTGGACGACCTCGACCAGCCGCGCGACGGCGCGGCCTTGCTTTTCCCCCATTTGCGCAAGTTCTTCAGTGATTTTCCGGACGTTATCCACGGCTTCCCCGCTGCGGCGCTGCAAAACCTTTCCGATCTCCAAGATCTTTCGCTTCACACTGCGCGCTCGGTCACGAATCTTCACGGGAGTGAAAGCCATCCGCTCCTGCAATCCCCGAGCGACGCGGGTGAGTCGCCGAATCCCGTCCGCAATCAGACCCGAGTCGGTCGGGTGGTGGATATTGGCGTCGGTCACGGTGGAATCGATGCGCATGCGGCGACCCCGGACAATTTTCTCCGCCGTCAATCGGGCGATCACCGCGCGATTCAGGGCCGCAATGCCGTCCGCTCCCAAGCGGCGTCGCCAATACGTTAACGTCGTGGGATGCGGCAGTCGGTCAGCCACGCCGAAATGGCAAAAGCGTCGCCAATGGAAGCTGTCAGAGACTTCTTGGATTAAGACCCGGTCCGCCAATTGGTAGCGATCCTTCAAATAGAAGAGGCGTAGCACTTGCGCGGCCGGAACCGACGGTCGACCCCGGACGGGGTCGAGCTTTTCCAAGAGGGGCGCCAATAACGTTTCCTCATCCAGCAGCCGGTCGACCTCCGCTAACTCCGCGGGCAAGGTCCAGAGTTCCGCCGGCAGGGCGGTCGTTAAGAAGTCGAGTTGCCGATGATCGGTGCGTTGCATGGCAGACCCGTGTCAGGAGATTCGCCGCGTCATCGCGAATCTCTACCCGAAACGGGATTCCCCCCTTTGGCGAATGTTGACCGGTTGGTCACTGTCACTGGATAAATTCGACAAATCGGGCTGGAATCCCTGCTTTTATGCCATTTTCGGGGATCGTCAGAACAGACTTTTTCAGCAATATCTAGATAAACTTCTTGGTCCTGAACCAAACCAAGACAGATACCCTCGATCGTT
>JAKBXD010000318.1 GCA_021840785.1 Pseudomonadota bacterium | reverse complement strand
TCAAAAGACTTCGAGGCGACTATCGAATCCGCTCTCGCGTGGTTGCAATTGGCCTTGGCTTTCCTTCTCATGCGAAGGCTGGCGAGGGCGAAAGCCGGTCAGATTTAAAATTCGAGTCGGGCTCTAAAGGCGGACATTGAGGTGCAGAAAAATGTCCCATATTATTGGGGTAATATAACAAGCATTGTTCTACATTTACGAAGGGACAGGTAAATCCAGAAGAACTTTCCTAGAATTGCCAAACACCTGACGATACGATGCTTCCCTAATTCTGCTATTTAAGGTTCTGACCTGCTCAACTGAGATCGCGCCGCTTGTGTAGCCGCATCGATGTTCTACCTCATCGATAATGAGCGCAGTCGATGGGCTGAGTGGATAATAGGGCGCGAATAGTTCTGGTGGCTTGTCCGGGGCAGAGCTCGGAAAAAGATTAACGACGGGCTGATCGCCGGTTATAAAAGGGATTTCCGTATTGTTTTCTAACAATCGAAGAGGACGCTTTTTTCGTTCCAGATAGAGACTAAGCCCTGCATTCACTGCAAAGATGTGCCTCAGAATATTCCAGCAGCGTGCGATGCTAAATCCGTTCACTTCGTTCGTTCTTGCAGCAACGTTGTCGCGCACTCCCTTTGTGCGCAGCTGCTGCAAGCATAGGAAATGCAGAAATGGGATGCACTCTTTGTCATCGGTGTAGACGGATGCATCGCGCCTTCGGAGGGCAGCGATGACCGGCGTCATTTTGTTCTCAAGAGCGGCGTGCCAATCTTCCTCGGCATTAATAACCTGATGCCGCAGTTGAGCCTCATATTCGGCGTCTCCCGCCAGATGCGGCGGTGGGTTGGAAAGCAGCCACCCAGGGAAGCCAAAGGCAGTTAGAAAATTCTCCTGTATGCTCTTTGTGCTTGGATGCATCTTACCTTCAAAAAACCATCGAATGCCTTGGATGTCGGCACTGGTTAAGGCTGAGAGCTTATAGAAATCCCCTTCTACTCCTACGCCGCTGACGTTCGATTGAAAAATACGGCCGCCCATTAAGCAGAAAATGATCCGATCCGTGCTCCATGCCTCAAGATAGCTGCGCCAAACATGATGCTGCCGTCGGGTGTCTTTTTTCATTACAAATTCGGTTCTATTTCAGTTTGTGGTGTACTTTAATAACAGATTCTATCAATAGAGGCACGTGCCAAAGCCCTTCGTCGGCTATAGAGCCGGAATGCCGCGAAACCGGACCGGCAGAAATCCCCCCAATCCCGACACCGGCTGTCGCACAACTCATAAAACATGCGACACCTAGGCGGCTGCCCGGCCCGCTTAGCTTTTTCTTGTCGCATAATTTTGTCGCGCGTCATATTTATTGTGCGACATAACTTGCAACGGGAAAGCCCATGCCCAAATCCGCTGCCGGTCCCTTGATTGGCTATGCCCGCGTCTCCACTCAGGGCCAAGACCTTGCCCAGCAGCGCGCGACGTTGAGGGAAGCCGGTTGCACCCGGATTTTTGAGGAAAAGGTCAGCGGGGCAAAGCGCGACCGGCCAGAATTGGTGCGGCTGCTCGACCATCTTCGTGCCAGTGACGTGGTAACAGTGACGCGCCTAGACCGGCTCGCCCGCTCCACCCGCGACCTGTTGGAGATCGCCGAGCGCATCAAGGAAGCCGACGCTGGCCTCCGGTCCCTGGCCGAGCCATGGGCTGATACCACCACCCCGGCCGGGCGCATGGTGCTGACCGTGTTTGCCGGCATAGCTGATTTTGAACGGTCCCTAATCACGGAGCGTACCAGTGCAGGTCGGATCGCAGCCAAGGCGCGCGGTGTACGCTTCGGGCCGCGTCCTACTCTCGCGGCCGAGCAAATCGCTCATGCCCACCACCTCATCACGGTAGAGGGCAAGCCCGTGGCTGAGGTTGCCCGCTTGTTGGGCGTCCATCGGGCCACCCTTTACCGGGCCTTGGAGGCACACCAATAGCGCGACCCGGAGGGGGGGTTATTTCCGAAAGTCTTCATTTTTGATATTATTTTTTGCCAATCCGTAACGATATTGCGAGCGGTAAAGATTGTGCGTGCTTGATAATTAAGTTTGCAATTTTTTGGCGAGACCAAAATTCTATGCCTTGTTCAATGTGGATTTCCTCATTGTGAAGTAATGATGCTAAAATTTTGCGGGTAACAATTAAGTCTGTACGATTTTTAATTTGAATATCTTCGCCCCAGTAAGCCCATTTGCACTGAAGTAGCCCTATTTGCTCTGGATTATCAGAAGGCATGCCGACGCCATCCAAACCGCCATCGCCGCTGCCGCCAACATGTTCCCAAATTTCTTCGGGATATTCGAGTTGCAACAGGTCTACGCAGAGATGCTCAAATCTAGTTGGCCCAACAGATTCTACCAATCGGCGCTCTACTTCAGGTGGGTCGATGGTCCAATTACGTGTCACTTGCCGTGGATTTTTGATGATGGTTTCCAGCGCGGAATAAGGATCAAGATTCATAATCTGCGGGGGTTTGATTAAGCCGAAAGTTGAACGACCCAGAAGAGAGCGTCGTATCCAGGCAGGGATAACAGCGAAGGAAATAGCCCGAAAATTGTCAACCTTGCAGCATTGTACAACATCTCCGATGTGGCTGAAGACGTCTTCGATATCCAAATCCTGATTCTTCCGTAGCTCAAGGTATTCGTCGACCCATGGTGCGTCGTCGAGTACCTCGAAACGTTGGACAACGTATCCTGCATAGACGACACCCTTTGACGGGCGTGGCACCAACGCGATATCACCGCAAGTAATTGAACGGGCAAAATTCCGGTTCTGTGAATACATTTTATGATCATCAGTGAACATGCGTGGAGACAACGATGCCCATTCTTCGTCTGTGCATTGTACATCGCTCATTGCGGCGCGCAGGTT
>JAKBXD010000317.1 GCA_021840785.1 Pseudomonadota bacterium | reverse complement strand
CAAAGAAAGCAACGACTAGCACGATTATCAGTGCCATGACAGCGTTAGCTGCAACGAGCGGAACAAGCACTCCGATTTGGACGGGGGTTTATGAAGAGGCCCGAGTCTATGTGGCGCTCGCATCGGGGGACTTAACCTGGCAGTACCAGTCTTCGCCGGATGGCGGAGCTTCCTGGTTCAATCATGTTGAGCTCACCCCGGTGCAGGCGACTACTGCATTAAACTCGGTGGCCCTACATGATTTAGGCGTGTATGGGCGAGTGCAATGGGCGACAGTATCTGGGGCGACGTTTGCGGTTCGCATTGCGCTCAAGAGTTAATGAGATAGGGGGTCCGAGCGTGGCAAACAGTTTATTGTTTTCCAAGTTCTATCCCGAGACCAAGCAGCGAATGGTCATGGACGTGCCGTTGCAGGACGGACTTGTCACTAACGCAATGACGAATAGCGTTATTTTGACAGGTGCGGGAGCAGCGACGGTGGGTGCGACGGTTACACTCGCGCATGGGTTGGCGGAGACGCCCTCCTTTGCCGCCTTGACGCCGCTGGCGTCGGGCGAGGTGTGGCTCGTGCCGCAAGCGAGCGGGCTGCCTTGGGATGGGACGAATGTGTATGTCGCGACGAATGTCGCGAATTTGGCGTTTATGGCTAAGGTGGAGGTATAACAATGGCAACTCCTGACACGTATACCAATGATGGGTCGACGGGATATTACCCATTTCCTGCGGCCGGTCATACCGTTCCGCCTAACAGCCCAATTTTGCAAGCTGAAGGTTGGTCGGCATGGGTGGCCGATGGGCGTCCGTTGGCGACGCCGGGATCTGTGACCGCCGGTGCATTGCGCGTTAGCGTGCTGACGACGACATTGACGTCTGGTGCGAACACCGTGGCGCATGGAATTACGGATCCGTTGACGGGCACCGGGCCCGCGACCGTATATATTGTGCCGCTGGCGACGCCGTCTGGCGTCGTGTTTCCGACGGAAATCGCGGATGCGACCAATATTTATGTGAGTACAGCGGCTGCGCAGACGGTGACGTTGGCGCTCCTGTACTAACGAAAGGGGGCGGATGCATGAATAGCATGTTTCCACCCGTGAACCAATTAGAAATAGAGCGAGCGAAGTTTGCGTATTTTGGGCAGAGCAAAGCCAATATCAATACGGGAGCGGGGCTCGTCGTAGGGGCAGGGCGGCTGGCAGCTGTCCTGCCTCTTGCTATTGGGTCAGGGGTATCAGCGGGGGCGACGTTAACGAGCCCTGCGCTCACCATGACAGCCTATTATCCCATGACGTCGTATACGAGCGGGTCGACCACCTATTGGCCGGACAATGTGCGGCTGTATTTGGATGCGTCGGCGGCGACGACTATTACGGTCGATACGTCGCCCGATGGGGTGTATTATTATCAGACGGCGACGTGGGCGCCGACGGCGTCGGGTTCGACGTATGTAGACTTAGGATCCGTGGCAAGTGTGCAGGTAACGTCCTCTGCCGCCGTGACGCTGACGGCACAGGTGCTCGTGACCAACATTCCGCCCGTGACGCCCGGTCCGGCGAGTCCGTAATGATTCTGTGGGATGATCCGCCGGTGCGAGGGCCGATCACGTATACGGCGCAAGGCTTGTTTCCATTAGGGCAGATTGCGCCGCCGGATCCGACACCGACCGACAACCAAGAGAAGCGGATGGTGTGGATGTGGGATCCGGGGCCGGGTTGGCTGCCGGGAGCGATTCCGGTGGAAAGTCCGGAAAATCCTGTGCCGCTGATTCCGTTGGGAAACCGGATTGCGCCTATCGTGCCGGGGGGAACATGGATGCCTTGAAAGGAGGCGCCTTGTGCGTACAGTGGTTGAGGCAAGTGTTGAGCAGCTATCCCAAGCGTTTTTGGAGCACCCGGCCAACCAAGCGCTGCGTGAACATGTAGCCTGGGGGTTGCTGTCGGAGATGGAACTGGCCCAACAAAGCTTTCGCGTGCTGTTTAGCCTCATCCTGTTGGCGTGGTTTGATGAGCGGCAGATGCTGCGTCCGGCCATGACAGCCGCGGGACTACAGGACTATGAATCCGGGCTGGTCTTTGGGGCGTTGGCGGCGTGGAGTGCGGCGTTAGCTGCCGAGGACACGACCGCCTGGCCCTATCTGCAAGCGCGCATGCAGGGGTTTCGTTATAAGCCGGATTGGCCGTATTTGGGATTGTTCATTCTCGATGCGGAAGCGGCGTATCCTGAGCTTACGCATGCGACGACGCATAATGCGGTGTGGATGCGCCTTTTGCCGGCGTTAAGTCCGTTGGCGCACTGCGCGTATGATGAGCTTGATGAGCTACAGTTGGCTTTCTTAGGGCGAGCCGTACACATTAAGCGGCCTAAGATGATAGTGTAACGTAGGAGGTGGCTGCATGGCTGATAGCGATATTGACAGTAACCAAACTAATATCGTCAGTGATAGTGCCACACCGTCTGAACCGGGGTTGTATGATGCGTCGATTGGCGAAGTAATTTCGCCCATTAATACGGTCACAACCAATCCGGATGCGCCTTTTAACCAATATGTGAACTCGACATAAGGGGTTCTAAACAGCGAAATCTGTTTAACAAAGTCGGTGAAACGGGGAACGCTAAGGAATTGCAAGGCAATTTTATGCGAATCCCGTAGGAAGCGCGGATGGGCAACGGTATCCGTGAACCTCTAGAGGCTAGAGAGGTGAGTCCCAACAATAATCCTCTCCTTAGAGCGCCGACCACCTGACCAGCGCGGCTGAAGGTGAAGAGATAGTCCACGCCGATATGAAAATATCGGATTACGTGTCTTTGGATGCGCGTAGTGTCCCTTTACGCAGTAATGTGTATCGAACAGCCGGTGAAAACGGGGAAGGCTGAAACGCTAATCCCGTGCCAAGCGCGAAAGGGC
>JAKBXD010000316.1 GCA_021840785.1 Pseudomonadota bacterium | reverse complement strand
ACGGCATGGTGGGGCACATCGCCGTGCCCGCGAACTTACCAAAGGACGGGGTCTTATAGACTTCATACCCGTTTGCCCGAACGACGGCCTGGGCATACCGGTCGTGCGCGACGAGATTATGCGATACGCAGTACGGCTCTAACCCCCGCAGCAACGTGTCGACATACCGCTCAAGCCCCCCAAACTGGTCGTTATAAAAGCGACCGAAGTGCAGGACGCGCATAACCCCCCCAATCTCCCTCAAACCCCGGTTAACAGCCTGGGTTAACCCCGCCGCCACTACATTCCGGCACCTTGCCGTTCTCGTGAATCGTTCGGACAAGGCACCACGGGGGCACAAATGGCTCGCGGAGGCATACAAACCTCCCCGGATGCTTCTGCCCGTCTCATTATAGCGTAGGTTCTCTTACGCCGTTTTCCAGGTAGCGGCCGTAGGTTGTCAAGCTTCGTGTGCGTATTCTGGCGATCGTGATCAGGCGGTTTTGACGTGGTGCGCTGGCGGGTAAAGTTTTAAGCGATCTGATCACGATCCGTCAATGGGTCCTGCATCTTGCGCATCGACTCGCCCTTCAGTGCGATCTTGTGCGCGCTGTGCAGGATTCAGTCGAGGATGGCGTCGGCAAGCGTCGGGTCGCCCAGGTATTCATGCCAGTGCGCGACGGGCATTTGGCTTAGGATGGCGGTGGCACGGGCGCAGTCGTCAAAGAGCTCCAAGAGATCGTTGGCTAAGTCCCTAAACCGCTGTAGACAAGCTCAGGCGACTGGTGCCCGCCTCGATTCGGTAAATTGACCGTGTTCAGAACGTAATCCACCGGAGACCGAAGCGACTGGCAGAGTATGAGGTTAGCGTAGGGACGGATATGTTGCCAGGGTTGTTGAATGGGCCGGAGGGCCTGGCGAAGCTTGTGGAGGCGGTGTTGAATCACATCCTGGAGGCCAGGATGACCGAGCCCCTGGGTGCCGAGCCGCATGAGCGGTGCGCCGAGCGCCAGGGCGACCGCAATGGCGTGCGGGGCCCCCCGGACACTCTCCCCCGGGTGGCGCCTGTGACCCTGCAGGTGCCTTAGACGCGGGACGGGAGCTTCTCCCCCGGGGCGCTCTTCAAGCGCTACCCACGTCGCGAGCCGGCCTTCGTGCGGGCATTGAATGGAGAGGGTCGTCCAGGGCATCTCCACCCGCAAGGCCACGGAGATCACCGAGGCCTTGTGCGGCGCCTCCTTCTCGAAATCGACCGTCAGCAGCCTGTGCGCCGGTCTCGATCCGCGGGTGCGCGCCTTCAACGAGCGCCACCTCACCGCCGGGTATCTCTGCGTGCGGTGGGGAGATGCCCTCGCGCTCAACCGCGCGCGAAGACGATCACGGGGTGCGAGGCGGCCCTCATCGCCTTGGGCGTCCGCGCCGACGGCGTACGCACGATCCTGGGGCTCCCGATCGGCGATTCGGAGTCCTTTGCGACTTGGGACGACTTCTTCAAAGGCCTCAAGGCCCGCGGCCTGAACGGCGTCTTGTGGGTGATCTCAGACAGTCATACCGGTCTTGTCGAGGCCGCCCGCAAGTCCTTCCAGAACGCGTCTTCCGGGCCGTGGATTTGACGGAAGCCCGCGTCGATCTGGCCACTTTCGTCGCCACCTTCGGGAAGACCGGCCCCAAGGCTGTGGCCTGCCTCGAGGACGGCTTCGAGGACGCCCCGGGCGTGCTGGTGCTGCCCGAAAAATATCGCAAGCGGCTGCGCACCACCAACATGCAGGAACGCCTGAACGAAGAGGTCCGCCGAAGGGTGGCCCCTCCCGGATCGTCCCGAACACCGACTCGGCCCTGCGCCTTATCGGCGCCCTGCTGGCCGAACAGAACGAGGTCGGGGCCAAACGGCGCTCCCTCGACAGGGAGGATTCCCTGAGTGGTGGGCGGGGCTACAACCCACGCACGCGGGAAGCCATCTCGTGGCACCGCGCTAGAGCGAGGACATCACTAACGGATCGAATTCACAGTAGACTACAGACTTGGCCTCGCGCCATCTCTCTCTTACCTTGCCGACTCAGATTAACGATTAATCGAGGCTCCACTACCGTGGTACGGGGAGGTGACAGAGACACGGAGACTCCTCGCATAGCCACAACTCGCATAGCCACAACGCGGAGGCCATCCCTGGCAGACGACTCTCCACCCGAAAAGATACTACGAACCGTGTATTCGTATACAGAAAAGTCTACTATAATCGCATGCGCCCCACTCGTGGTCACGGCAATCTTCTCCTGATACCTTCAGGCAGCGGCATGTGACCTAACTGAGTGTTGTCCCTCCTGTAAAGGGCCACACCGTGCGGGGGCAGACACACGGCTTGTCACATTCCGATGAGATGAAACTCTGGAACATAGTCGACCCGAACTATGCTATTTCAGCACAGCTAGGTGCATGGCGTGACAAACTATGACAAGTCCTGCCAGGGCGCTATGAGCAAGAAGGACCATTGATAATGTGGCCACAATTCACCATTGTCGGTACAGTGCATACATACCATGGAAACGATAGAAACGACAACAAAAGATGCAATTGGTGAAAGCGACAAGGCGTACTGGCATGACTATTTGCCATTTTACGAACAAATCCTACCTCGTGATACAGTCGGCACAATTGTTGAGTTCGGCGTTGACAAAGGTGCGTCCATAAAATGGCTGTTAAAGCGATTCCCGAACGCCCAAATTATTGGCGTAGATATATTGCCTCCACAAATAGGGTGGCCGGATGACGTACGGGTTCGCTATACTACGTTGGATCAGGGCCGGGAAGATATGGTCGCCCATTTTTTTCGTGAAATACCGCGGCCAACCTTGGTTATAGAAGACGGGTCACACATTCCACTGCACCAATCCATTTGCTTAAGGAATGGTCTTGCCGCTCTTGCCCCTGGGGG
>JAKBXD010000315.1 GCA_021840785.1 Pseudomonadota bacterium | reverse complement strand
AACCATAACGCGCCCAATTTGGACAACACCATGGTCATGACCGGTAATGGCAAAGCTGCAAAGGCACTCATCCGATGGATTCCCCACCCAACCGTCACGGCGTACCCCATGAATAGATAGAACACGGTCATGACCACAATGGCGATAAAGACGGCGCGACTTAATGTTCTGTGGGGTTTCTTCACTTCTTCCCCGAGCGGGGCAGCGCCACCGTATCCGACAAAAATGAAATAGCCCCACAGCGCTCCAATACCTAATCCGCTCCAACCCGTCGGCGAAAGCTTCGGACTAAATGTTGTGGCGGTGTTGTTATGTCCGGCTCCGATAATCAGTACGATTCCTAAAATGATGAATATAATGATCTCCGCAATACTCGCAACCATCGAATATTCGATGGAAATTCTGATGCCGCGATAGGACAACAGCCAGATGATGAAAATGGAAAACAAGGAAAACGGCAACCAGGTCCACATGGTGGCAGGGACATGAAATCCGATGGCAAGAACTTGCTGAGCCACAAAACCGAAAAATAATATTGTGCCCGTGGGGTTAAGTCCTTGAAATAAAATATAGAGCCAACCAGTAAGGGCGCCGGCCCCGGGACCGGCCCCGCGCGCCACGTATGTGTAATAGCCCCCTGCACTGGAGATTTTTCGCTGGAATTGTATAAGCGTATTGGCTCCGATTAAGGCAGCAATACTTGCGATGAGGAGTGCTAACGGTAAAGCGCCCCCGGCGAAAGCCGCGGCGGCGGTCATTCCACCCACAACCGAGAAGCTTGGCGCCAGGAAAGATATTGACTGAAACGTAGTGGGAATAATGCCGAGGCTGTTGCGGGCTAATTGTCCAGTTGCCGCAATGTTCCATCTCCTTTCGAATATACTCGACGATTCTATTCGTCATACCATTGGACATTTCCTGCATTGTGAAAATGTTTTTGCAAATATTGATCCACCGAGGCTCATGGTACTGGCCATGGTCCATTACGGCATGGACGCGAGCAATCGCAATGGCTAGGATTACCTTCAAAGAGTGTGGTAGGATCTTACAAAACACGATGCGAGCGGGAGGACCGTATGGACTCATCAGAAGTTAATGCTGGGGCGCTGTTTAATGAGATACGGACCACTAGGGGATTCGAGGAGATTGCAATGCAGATCCAGGCCGCTCTCTATGCAGGTAAGCTGAAGGTGGGCGATCGGCTACCGAATGAGCGACACCTCGGGGAAATTTTTGGGGTTAGCCGCGCCACCTTGCGTGAAGCGCTACGACTACTGGAAGCCTTAGGTGTGGTTGAAGTGAGACGGGGAGCAACGGGTGGGGCTTTTATTGCTACTCCGGCCGCGGAACACGCGGGAATGCTGTTAAGCTCTTTTATTCATTTTCGCCATGCAACATCTCAAGATTTGAATGAATTCCGAGAAACGTTTGAACCTGAAACCGCATCATCGGCTGCAGAGCGTATTACCGAAGACGAAACGGAGCAGTTCTTGGAGTTGGTAACTGAATTTGAGAATCTTCACGACGATGCGCCATGGGGAGCCTTCGTCGACATCGATCTCAAGTTCCATATGCGTGTCGCTGAGTTGTCGAAAAACCAGATCCGTATCGCTATCATGCAAGGTATCCACAATGTGTTCCGCAATAGCTCGCTCGCGATTGAAAAGGCAGATAGTCCCGCGTGGCGTACGCAACAAAAAGCCGAGATAGCCGCCGTGGCCGAAGCTATTGTCCAACGGCGCCCCATGGACGCCAGGCAATTGATGCAAGCGCATGTGAAATCCAATTTACAACTTGTCGGGCCTCCCTCATAAGCCCATGCTGGCTGGCGGCACGATAGTGTATTCGGCGTCACGCCCGGTGTTTAACACTGAGTGTCGCATAAGTGGTGTACGTCCACGTCATTGGTGGTCGCAGCCGACGAAATTCTAAGGGGAGTGGCAAATGGCATCATTTCATATTGGTAAACAGCAGGTGCACTGGTCATGGAATCGCGAAGATGAGCCGATTGTTCGAGCTCAATCAGGGGATGTGGTCACGGTCGAGGTGGCCAATGCATCCGGGGGCCAGATCACCCCTCAATCGACCATGAAAGACGTGTCCCAAATGGATTTTAGCCGAGTCAATCCGGTGTCCGGACCTATTTATCTTCAGAACGCCGAGCCGGGCGATGCGGTCATCGTGGAAATTCTTGCAATGGATTTGGACGAATGGGGTTGGACCGCGAACATACCAGGATTTGGCCTCTTGGCCGATCGTTTTCCTGACCCTCACCTGCGCATTTCGCGGGTGACCAGTAAATTTGCGGAAATTCTTCCCGGGGTGCGAATTCCTATTTGCCCGTTTGTAGGGACTGTTGGATTGGCGCTTCCGGAATTGGGGGATCACCCCCTGGTCCCGCCCAGCCGCCAAGGGGGCAACATGGATATTCGCCATATCACCCCCGGGTCGACGTTATGGTTGCCAGTGGCGGTCGAAGGTGGATTGCTATCGCTCGGGGACACCCATGCCGCCCAGGGCGATGGGGAAGTCTGCGGCACGGCGATTGAGACTAGCTCTACGGTGACGCTTCGGGTACATCTGAAAAAGAGCGTCAACCTAGCCTACCCGCGTCTAGAATCTAGTAGCGTGTCCGAGCGCCAAGGACCGGCCTGGGTGACGACCGGCGTGGGCCCCAGCTTGTGGCAGGCGGCTTATGATGCCGTAGCATCAATGATTGACTGGTTAGAAGAATTGACGGGCCTTTCTCGTCAGGATGCCTATTTACTGACCAGCGTTAGCGGAGATTTAAAGATCTCTGAAATCGTCGATGCCCCTAACTGGGTCGTGACCATGCATGTCGCCAAACAGATTACCCAGGGGTGGTAGACACTTTGGACAGATGCTTCGGCGGTGTTGGCACTTCCGTCCAAGTCACGGG
>JAKBXD010000314.1 GCA_021840785.1 Pseudomonadota bacterium | reverse complement strand
TTACTCCCTCGAAGCTTTACTTAGGAATCGCTAACTACGGCTACTTGTGGAGTGGGACGTCTACCAAAGCGACAACGATCCCGTTAAAAACCATGTATCAACACAAGTATGGCGCCTTTACGTGGAATCCCACAGACAAAGAAGCCTACGACAAATATACCAGTGGCGGTGTGTCCCACATCATTTGGTTCGTCAACGACCGTGCAGCAGTCGACCGCATTCACTTGGCTGAGCATTACCACTTGGGTGGTGTAGCATTCTGGCGCATCGGGTACGAAGACGCCAAATGGTGGAACCGTGTGGCCAAGGCCATTCACGGCACATCCAAACACAAAAAGTCCAAGACCACGACCTCGTCCAAATCCCATTCATCCCCGACCAAAGGAAGAGGCGCATCAAAGACCGGTACCAAAACTGGCACGGGGACGACGACTAAGCCTTAATCGAATTCCTCGGGTTGTAACTCCAAACCACCACCCATCTACTCAGATGGATGGTGGTTTGGAGTTCTGTGCGCACGGTGGTCAAACGAGTGGAAGCTCTATGCGGCGTCGTGGGGATGGCGGAGACACAGGCGCCCCGATTTGTTCGGCCATCAGGTAAAAGGTTTTGGCGCTGGTGATGCGGACCGGTACGAATCGGTCAATTAAATCCTCGGCCGGGTCGCGGTCAATCAGCACCACTTTGTTGGTATGGGTCCGACAAGCCCAGACACGCTCGTTCTTTTTGCTCAGGCCCTCGACCAGCACCAACTGTTCCTGGCCGATAAGGTTCTCATTAGCCTCCAAGCTAATTTGGTATTGGAGCGCCATGAGGCGGTTCAATCGGTCCTTTTTGACCGGGTTGGGTACCGGATCTCGCCCTTCCCACCGCGCCGCCGGCGTCTTTTCCCGGGGCGAATAGATGAAGGTGAAAGCTGAGTCGTAACGGACCCGCCGCACGACGTCCAAGGTTTCTTGGAAGTCCTCCTCGGTTTCACCCGGGAAGCCCACAATAATATCGGTCGTTAACGAGGCGTCAGGAATTTTAGCCTTGACCCGCTCAATTAGGTCCAAATACGCCTCCTTGGTGTATTTTCGGTTCATCCGCTTCAAGATCGGATTAGACCCCGCCTGCACGGGTAAATGCACGTGGCGCGTGATTTTCTCCGACCGAGCGATGGTATCGATGAGCTTCTGGCTAAAGTCCCGGGGATGCGGAGTGGTATAACGAATCCAACGCACCCCGTCAATCTCTTCCAGGGCTCCCAATAAGTCAGCCAGGTCTCGCGTAGGCTCTAAGTCGTGACCATAGGAGTTAACGTTTTGACCAAGGACGGTGATGTCCTGATACCCCTCTTCTGCCAAGGCACGGACCTCGTCGATAATCGGTTCCATCTCCCGGGAGCGCTCCCGCCCACGGGTGAAGGGCACAATGCAATAGGTGCAAAACTTATCACAGCCGTAAATGATGTTGACAAACGCTCGCACACCATCTTTGCGGCGTGAGGGCAAGTGCTCCACGACCTCGCCAGCGCTTTCCCACACATCGACAATCATTTCCTCAGACTCTTGGACACGCTCCAACATCGTCGGCAATTGGTGCATGTTGTGCGTGCCAAACACCAGGTCGACCTGTGGTGCATGTTTTTTAAGCCAGGCAATGGTACCCGGCTCCTGGGCCATGCAACCGGATACGGCTAGAGTGACATCGGGGCGCTCATCTTTGAGTTGGCGCAACTGCCCGATATAGCCAAAGGCATGTTCTTCGGCGGTTCCACGTACGGCACAGGTGTTGATTACGATCAGGTCCGCATCGCGATCGGTGGGGGCCGCTACGTACCCCATTTGGTCGAGTTGCCCCGCCATTATTTCGGAATCGCGCTCGTTCATCTGACACCCATAAGTTTTAATAAAGTAGCGCGGTTGTGCGGACACCTGGACGCCTCCTCCCAAAAATCATCACACTATTGTACCATCTTTTAGGGATGCTTGCGGCTGCCCTTTTTTTCTCGCTTCCGCTAAAAGGTGGAAGGCTCGCTCGGTACCGCGCACCCGAAGGTCCGCCCCCTCGGGCCCGTCCGAACGCCCCTTTACCACAAATTCACGCCAAATCACCTTCCATACTTCCTGATCGTGCCATGCCACCCGCACGGTCTCTTCGCGTACGAAGGGTGCCAACGTATTTGCCAAAAGGTCCAATAAGCGCTCGAGGCCCGTCTTCGAGTCCCGTGAGACAAAAACGCCGTCGGTGGGCAATGCGGTCCCCGCTGGAACCCGGTCCCACTGGCTCCACACGCGTACCCGACGCGTCGAACGGGCTCCCAGACTCCCCAGCGTCTGGTCGATGACCGCCATCTGCTCTAATGGGGGAACCGGAAAACTGGGGTCAGCCGATACCACTTCCACAATCACATCCGCGTCCCGCACCTCGTCTAGCGTCGAGCGAAACGCCGCTACCAGTTCGTGGGGAAGTCGGTCCACGAATCCCACCGTGTCGCTAATCAATGTCGGTCCAAAACCTGGCACCATTAATCGGCGCACGGTCGGGTCAAGAGTGACAAACAAAGCATTTTCTGCCTCCTGCGGCCGGTGGGTGAGCAGGCTAAACAGGGTAGACTTACCGACGTTGGTGTACCCTACCAAGGCAATCAGAGGAATCTCCGTCCGTCGGCGCCGCACGCGACGGCCACGACGCTCTGCTTCCACCCGCAGGAGCTCCTCACGTAGCGCGTGGATGCGGTGGTGAACGCGCCGGCGATCCAGTTCCAGTTGGGTTTCCCCCGGCCCCCGCGTCCCGACCCCGCCGCCGGGACGGGACAGCACTCTCATTCCCCGAAGACGCGGCTCGAGATACTGGTATTGAGCTAGTTCCACCTGTAGACGGCCTTCCCGGGACGATGCTCGCCGAGCAAAAATGTCTAAGATAATTTGCGTGCGATCCAC
>JAKBXD010000313.1 GCA_021840785.1 Pseudomonadota bacterium | reverse complement strand
GGTGCAGCATCGCGATGCCTTGGGGAATCGACTCGCGGCGCAGTGTTCGTTAGCGGCCATTGATGCGTGGTTGCGCCGTGTGGCGACGGTGACGACCGTTTTTCACCATGCCAAGTTCGATGTCAAAATGTTGTGGACATCGTTTGGTATTCGCATTCCGATTGGCTGGGACACGCAGATCGCCGGAGAACTGTTGAATGAGAATGAGGCGCATGGCTTGAAGGCGCTGTGGATGAAATATTGTATGGCGCCGGGGCTGCCCGCGGAGCTGGTGCCGCAAGATTATGATACGTTGTTTGATGATATTCAGCTGGCGACGTTGGATCCGCGTTGGATGTATATCTACGGGGCGCGAGACGCTAAAATGACGTATGAGTTGTATGAATTTCAGCGCCCTTTTTTAACCGGGGGCGACGAGATGTGCGTGCGGCAGGGGCTCGTCGACACCGCCGTATTGTATCATAATACGGAACTGCCTTTAATTGATGTGTTTATTGATATGGAGCGAACGGGATTTGCCTTTGATGCGGACTATGCTGCGGCGCTTGAACAAAAATACGTTGCGCGGCGCGAGCAGTTGAAAGAGACACTGGATGCGATGGCGGCGAGTTGGGACTGGTCGGGCGTGCCGGCGGATAAGCTTGCAAAGATTGGCCAGCCTCCGAATTGGGGCAGTGCGACGCAGATGGCGATCATTGCGTATGATTTGGCGCAGTTGCCGTCGATCGATCCGCAGCATCCGCGGGGGACGGGCAGTCCGATTTTGGAGCGCTGGGCGCGGCATCCGAAAGTGCCGAAGCCGTGGCAGCAGTGGGCAGCCACCATGATTGATTATCGGGAGCATGCCAAGCTCATCAATACCTACTTGCAAGGCTTTCCGGCCTTGGTGGAGCCGACGACGGGGCGCATTCATCCGACGTTTTATCAGAATGGTTCGGTGACGGGGCGCATGTGCATTGCGAAAGGGATGCCGGTCGCCTTGGCGGACGGGGGAGTGACGCGAGCGATTGAGGACATGGAGGCGGGGGATCGGGTTGTAACGTTTGATGCGGACGGACAGCCGGGCGTGAGCGTCGTGACGTGGGCGGGGCGTACGGGGCATCAGGAGACGATCAAAGTGCACTGGCAAGTGGCGGCGGGCTGTGCGTATTTGCAGTGTACCGCCGGGCATGAAGTGCGCTTGGTGGACGGCACGTGGCGAGCGGCGGGTGACTTGGTGCCGGGGGATCGGGTATTGGCGTGGGCGAGCGATGGGGGGCCGGGACGGGGTCGCACGTTGACGTATGAAGTGGAATACGTGGAAGCGGGCGGATTGTGTCCGGTTTACGATGTCGAAGTGGTAGGGACGCATTGTTTTATCGCGGGAGGCGTGGCGGTCCATAATAGTTCGCGGAATCCGAATGCGCAGAATCTGCCGCGGGATCGGGCGGAAATTCGCGGGATGGTGCGAGCGACGCCGGGATATTATTTGGTGTCGGCAGACTATTCGCAGATTGAGCCCCGCGGGCTCGCGCATTTGTCGAAAGATCCGGCGATGCAAGCGGCGTATCGTGAAGGGCGTGACTTGTATGCGGCGATGGCGTCGGCTATTTGGAATTTGCCGTATGAGGACTGTGTCGAGACGCGCCCCGATGGGACGGTGAATGCGGAAGCCAAGAAGCGGCGGACGGCGGTGAAGAGTATTCTGTTGGGCATTATGTATGGGCGCGGGGGAGCGGCCATTGCAGAGCAGCTAGGCGTAAGCACGGCCGAAGGCAACCGTATTGTGGACAAGTTCTTTGACACGTTTCCCGCCGTGAAGACGTGTATCGATAACGTGCAAGCCTCGGCGCGTGAGGTGGGCTATGTGCAAACCTTCTATGGACGCAAACGGCGCTTGCCGGAATTGCGCTTGCCGCCGTATGCGCTATTTGATGCGGAGGGACGGCGGGCGCCGCCCGCCATTGAAGGCCCTGCTGTAGCGCGACTGAAACAAGCGTGGAGTCGAGCCCGGGTCGAGGCGATTAGCCATGAACTGCGGGAGAAGGGCTGGCGGGTGGACGATCACATGATGGAAGTGAGTCATGCCGGGCGGCAGTGCTTGAATAGCATTTTGCAAGGCAGTTCCGCGGACATTACGAAGCGGGCGATGGTGGCCGTGGCGCATGATGAGTTATTGACGCGGTACGGCTTTCGGATGCTGACGTCGGTGCATGATGAGATTGTGGGAGAAGCGCCGCAGGAATATGCGGTGGCGGCGTTGGAGCGGTTGGAGCAGGTGATGGTGGGGGCGGTGACGCTGGACGTGCCGGTTGTGGTCGATGGCGAGATCACGGAGCGCTGGGGTGGCCGGAATTTGTTGCCGGACTTGCGCTTGCGGCATTTGGCGTAAAGCGCGAATTATGATATACTAGAGGGGGAGGCGAGAGGATGGCGGATGTGTCGGGTTTGAAGGCGCTGGGAGCGGGGCAGACCACCCGCTTGATTTAATGCGTTGTTTGAGCGATAATAGTGACGGGGGGATATAAGATGGCGGAGACTTCTGGATTGAAAGCGTTGGGAGCTGGGCAGACCACATACGGGCAGACGTATGATCCGAGTGTGTTGGAAGCGTTTCCGAACCCGCATGAGGAAGCCGGGCAAGTGGTGACGTTGGAATGTCCGGAGTTTACTAGTCTGTGTCAAATTTGGGCACCCTAATCGCGTGAGCGATTAGTGCAAACCTCGTGAATTCAGGGAACGCCTACTTTTAATCCTAAGTCTAAGGCCATTTTATACGCCTTATACGGCATATAAAATGAGGTGGCTTTATGACGGATTGGAAGCACCTAGTCCCTTATCAGGACCGGGAGTGGTTTGAGGAGCAGTTTATCTTTCAGGGAAAGTCGATCTCGAAAATAGCTCGCGAACTTGGGATGGATTGGACCAGCATAGATGCCTGGAGAT
>JAKBXD010000312.1 GCA_021840785.1 Pseudomonadota bacterium | reverse complement strand
AGAAGCATCCAAGGGTGTCATGACCGACCGAACGGAGCCGCTCGCTCCCGAGATCCCGGCGGCTGAGGCTGGTCAACCCAGGAGCCTGCGCTGACAAGCTCCGGCCTTCAGGCCGGGGTGGTTGACCATGGTGTCGATGATGGACCAGCCGGCTCGGTCTTGGCCTTCCTCCTTAAGGGTTCCCCAGGCTCGGATAAAGCCTCCGGCGGGGTTGAAACGTCCGGCCAGCAACGTGGCCGCCATGAGGCCGCGCCGAAGCGATGAGGCCTCGCCAAGCGTCTGGTAGCGGGCGACCGAAGTGAGCGTCCACATGAAGCCTACGTCGTGGTGGAGCTCGGTAAAGGCCAAAAGGGCTTGGTCCAACTGTTCTTCTAAGGACTCGGCCAGCGCTCGAAGATGAGAAGATTGGGTCTCGCCGTAGGCCAGCCAGAGCAGTCCCGGCCAGAATCCGGCTGTCCACCAATGGGCCGGCTCGGGACGGTATCGGCCCTGTACCGATGCATGCACAAAGTGAGGGCCGATGCGTTGGCTCAGTCGTTCGACTTTGGCCACGGTGGCGACAAAGGCATCTTCTACCCATGGGGGTGGGGTGTTTTCCATATCGAGGGGAAACTCCTTTCGTGGAGCCGGATCGCCGTCATTATAGCGCATCGAAATCGCTGGTGCGCCACGATTTGATGGATAACGCTGAGAAAAAAGGAGCGCGGGTGGGCCATGTCGAAGGGAAGCGCTAGGGTAAGCAAGGGGGCCAGTGATCTTAATTAGGGAAATTCGGAAGGAGACAGGGAAATTGGAGCCATCTCATCGAGATCTAGACGATCTATTGGGTCTGCCTGAGAGAGGAGACGAGGTCGATAGCATCGGCCCAGGACCAAAAGGCCAGCTTCCCCTGACCGAAGCGATGTTGACCGAGTGGCCAAGCGGCGATCTGTTCGGATGGTCGCAGGACGTGGGCATGGGTTGGAGCCCGGGAAAGCTCCAAGGACCTTCGGTGTTAATCTTAAGTACGCAAGGAGGCCTTCGCGAAGCGGACGGCACGCCGGTAGCTCTCGGATACCACACCGGTCACTTCGAGGTCGGGCTTTTGGTCCGACGGGCTGCGGAACGCTTGCGAGAGTCCGGGGCGATGCCGTACGCCGCCTTTGTTAGTGACCCCTGCGATGGACGATCACAAGGCACGGCGGCGATGTTCGATTCCTTGCCGTTTCGCAATGACGCCGCCTTGGTGATGCGCCGCCTCATCCGTTCGCTGCCCCGGCGAGGGGGCGTGATGGGGATTGCCACCTGCGACAAGGGGCTCCCCGCCACGATGATGGCCTTGGCTTCCTTGCGCGACACCCCGGGCATCTTGGTGCCGGGAGGGACGACCCTCTTGGCCGAGAACGGAGAGGATGCGGGGAAGGCCCAGACCATCGGTGCGCGCTTTGCCCAGGGTGAGATTAGCTTGGCAGAGGCAGCAGCTATCGGCTGCAGCACCTGCGCGTCTCCCGGCGGAGGCTGTCAATTCCTGGGGACGGCAGCGACGGCGCAGGTGGTGGGCGAAGCCCTGGGCATGGCTCTTCCCCACAGCGCCCTAATCCCCTCTGGCCAAGCCATATGGCATCGTATGGGAAGCCAATCTGCCCTGGCCCTACTCGATTTGATGCACCAGAAGATCGGCATGTCGGATATTTTGACTCAGGCGGCCGTCGTGAACGCCATGACCGTGTTCTCGGCCTTCGGCGGTTCCACCAATCTGCTCTTGCATTTGCCTGCGGTAGCCCATGGGGCGGGTCTGCAGGTGCCCAGCGTGGATGATTGGAAACGGATCAATCGCAACACCCCACGGCTGGTCAGCGTCCTGCCTAATGGGCCGGTGAACTATCCCACGGCCATGGTGTTCTTGGCCGGGGGCGTGCCTGAGGTGATGCTGGAGCTTCGGCGCTTAGGCTTACTCCACACCAGCACCCGGGGGGCTAGCGGACGGCCGTTGGACGAGGTGCTCGACTGGTGGCAAGACTCGGAACGGCGCTATCGCCTGCGCCGGCGTCTTTTGGAACACGATGGAGTCGATCCTCAAGGAGTCATTATGAGCGCCAAGGCGGCACGCGGGCGGTCTATGACCTCGACGCTCACATTTCCGAGCGGCAATCTGGCTCCGCAAGGGTCGGTGATTAAGTCCACGGCCATCGACGGCAGTCGTCTCGACGTAGACGGCGTATACCGCCACCAGGGGCCTGCTCGGGTGTTTGTGCGCGAGACCGAGGCGATTTCCGCCATTAAGCAGGGACGGATCGTGCCGGGCGACGTCATCGTGCTCATGGGCCGGGGACCCGCGGGATCCGGGATGGAAGAAACCTACCAATTAACCTCTGCCCTGCGCCATCTATCTTGGGGAAATCAGGTGGCACTGCTCACCGATGCCCGCTTTTCCGGCGTCTCCACGGGCGCCTGCATCGGGCACATTAGTCCCGACGCCTTAAGTGGCGGTCCCATTGCCAAAGTCCGGGAAGGGGACTGGATTTCGATTCAGGTGGACCCGGTCTTGCTCGAAGGCCGCGTGGATATGGTTGGGCAAGCGGAGCACCGGATGACTCCCGATGAGGCGGCCCTCGCCCTGGCTCGTCGCGAACCTGACCCAAGACTGGCACCCGACCCCCACTTGCCCGACGATACCCGCCTGTGGGCGGCCTTGCAGGAGGTGAGTGGCGGTACGTGGGCGGGAGCTGTCTATGATGTCGATCGTATCTTAGCGGTCATCGAGGCGGGGAAGAAGGCCTTAGGCCTCGGAGGACTGGAAAATAATTGAGTAGCACCAGGGTAAGACCCGCGGTAAAAAGTCAAGCACTATTTTTTAACCGAGCGGGAGCAAAAAAGGCACACCCATCCTAACCGGTTTTAGAAACCAGTTAATGGCAGGGAGGAACTGGCAATGGCCTACCGAGCAA
>JAKBXD010000311.1 GCA_021840785.1 Pseudomonadota bacterium | reverse complement strand
TGCGACTCGGATATCATATCATCCAAGCGGCCATTAACGCTGGCAACCACCCGCACATTGTCTATAGCTCCGGTCTGGGCGCTGAACAGCGCCAGAATGTCGCAGCCATTGATGGGAAGGCCATACTCGAGGAGAAATTGAGACATGCGGGACTGCCCTTCACTATCTTGCGACCCGGCCTCTTTATGGATGACTTTCGGGGCGCCAGTCTGCCGTTCGCTCGACCGATACAAAAACTACTGGATGGCCACCGGCCGTTGGTCGGTCGACTGTTTTTGGCCACTCTGCGGGCGGTCGTACCCAAGGAGAGTCCGATTCCGCTCACGACCCTCCAAGATGTCGGTCGAATGGCTGCGTGGGCGTTGGCAAATCCAGAGGAGTCGCAAGGGAAAGTTTATGAAGTAATTGGGAGTAGCGAAACCGCAGGGAAATTGTGCGCGTTGTGGACGGAAGTAACGAGGCAGTCTGTTCCTCACGTTCCGGGATTGAAATTAGGACTTGATCTCGTTCAACCAAAAATGTCCGCATTATTGAAATGGCTCGGGAACCACGATGCGCCTGTAATCCAAGAACCTTTCAGAATGCAAACTTACCCTAGTTGGCTGCGATCTACGACACCGACCTCGAATGGCAGGGTACATAAAAACCTAGATTATTAAGCTTTACGGAACGACTGAACCTTCTGTATTCGGCCGAGGAAAAAGGGACCAGAATGAGGCGAATGGCCGAACCATAGATAGCCCTTCCACTCCCAACGAGAATCGTGTTGCCCGAAAATAGTCGCATGAAGACTGCGCTGAGATTTTGACAAACGCTGCATTGTGGTTGCCATCTCACTTTCCGTACGCTTATAGTTGTTTGAGCCATGCCGCGATATCCACGTTCTTATTTAATGGACCATTCGCAGTTCTTATAAACGGACTGAAACTCACTCTATAAGAGCTGGAGCTGTTTTTAGGCGTCCACATACCTGTTTGGACATTCTTCATGACATTGGTACCATTTGTACAAGTATTGATAGCCAAGGTTCCGTGGGCCGTCAAGAGAGCCTGAGTTGCTTGGGAAACCGACTGGCCCAACGCAATAATCCATCCATCAGGACCCAGGATGTCCATCGTAGTATCCAGTAGAATCTTGTGGTACGCATCCAATTGGTCGGCTAACGACTGCAAATGATTGGACCCCAAAAAATCCCGGATATTAGTGGGGAGCGCGGTTTTTGGGGAATGAAATGGCAGAAATTCGGTCGCCATGACGCCAAAGCGGTTCGTGTGCCCCCAAAATGCCTGTAATCTATAGTCAGAGGAGCGCCCGTGCCGATTGTAGTACTCGTTAAGGGTATGAAATTGTTGTAATTGCAAGCTCGCGGCAATCGTGCCTAAATTATAATAGTAACGGCTTTTAATGGCCCACGATAAGATTTGTGGCCACTCAGCGGTGTTACCGTTGCCAACGTGGAACCGTGCGTACGAATCCCATGTTCCCGGATGGGCGAGCGCTTGCTCCTTTTCGAATAACATCGTGTCCGTATAGTGGGGGTTCAGGCCCCACACCACGATACGTACCGGCCATCCGATGACCGTAAAGGGTACGGGGGGAATCAGAAATCCTGTTTTAGTATCAACACCGACAAACCGCGCTTTACCTTTGAGCTTCAGCGCGTTGTTCCACGTTTCAATCACTAATGGAATCTTGTCCCCTCCGACTAGTTCGCTCGGGGAATCGGTGATTCCGAGCGCCCGGAGGGCGCTGATAAAACGCGATGGTAATTCGCTTAATTCCAGTGTGATCAGATCCTCTCTCCGCCGCCCGTCGATAGTATGCTCTGCAGTTTCGAGAATGTCAGAATAATTCCTGCTTGTAATGATGGGCTATTTACGTGTCGGTTTAGCCTCAAAGCCTCGAAATTGAAGCCCGGTGGTTGTCTGTCGGATGCGCTCTAACAATGCGGGTGTAGAAATTCCCCACACTGCCCGAATAGCTCGAAACCATGCCACCCACCAGAGATTGCCGTCCGAGTTGGTGGGTAAGCCGATTATTGATTCCAAAAGCCAAAATAACTCAGCGAATTCTGCGTACGGATTACGATGCCAGGATCGGCGTTGTCTGCCTAACACGGCGTAAAAACCGGTTCGGTATTCGCGGTGCGATTCAAGAAATTGCTGTGTCGGTTTTGTAAAATATCCATACGGTGAAGCCATTAAGGCGCGGAGCGCCGTTAACGTGAGGGGAGGTAGTGACACGGGATGACGGGGTCCAGAGTGCGATCCCGTACTCGTTGTACGCCGGCGCCGTAGACCCGCGCTCCGTACTGTAGTAGTGCCCTTGCGTCGCCGATGCTGGCTAGCGTGACCTGCCATGGAATTTCCCTCCTACATCAATGTTTTGCCTGGGTTCCTTACCGTTGTGCAGTGCTTTTACGGTCTTTCGGAAAAGCGAAACGGGCGATTCGAGAAACGAATATGGGCGCAAAGACACGGTCCATGGAATAGACTAACATCCAGGTTATTCCACATTTTGTTAGACTTTTCCTTCAAGGAGACCGCGGAAATCGGAGGAAATCCTTTGAACCAAGAATATCGGTAACCCGTGTCCCGAGTTATTAGTCGGCACCAACAGATAAAACCGCAGTCATGCAAGATGGCTCGGGTTCTGTGGAACGACCCGGGCATTGGAGTGGTGCGTCAGGCCGATGCAGGCTATGATAACACACTGAAAGCATTCCCCTACCGTTTTAACACCCCGCCAGTGGGCCCCACGCATGTGCCCACTGGCGAGAAATATTTATGTAGTACGGACCACGAGACATGCTCTGTCGGGGTCTGACCGCTCTGGTCTCAAGTCTAGTATTTGGATCGTGTCGAGGAGGATTCGCGGTGCGAATAACCTTGAACACCGGAAAAGGTTATCAGGACCGTCCGGACCCGGCTCA
>JAKBXD010000310.1 GCA_021840785.1 Pseudomonadota bacterium | reverse complement strand
TCAAGAGCGCGCTTATGTTGGCGAGATTAGCTATCCGATTAGATTCTCCTTCCAGGAGACCCTCCACGAAAGATAGCACGTCAGTTACGCTCGCCTCAGAATCCAAGCTTTCTTCGATTTCCACCCGAAGATCCTCCCCTACGTGCTTTGTTACATTCTACCACCAGTGAAATTACTCGAAAAGTCGAGGAATCCGCCACCAATCAGGTACAATAAAAAGACAAGCGGTCTGACGTGCCTGAACGTTAACAAGAAAGCCCAAGGAGGAAGTGCCCCATTGGAACGCCGTCCACTCATTGTTCAGAGTGACCTGACTCTTTTACTTGAAGTCGATAATCCGTACTTTGAAGAGGCACGGCAATCTCTCGTCGGGTTCACCGAACTCGTAAAAAGCCCAGAACACATTCATACCTATCGGCTCACGGCCCTATCCATTTGGAATGCGGTGGCGGCCGGACTTAGCCCCGAGGACATGTTGGATCGGCTCAACCGATACACACAATATCCCGTTCCGGAAACCGCCTCCTATTTTATTCAGGATCAGGGTCGGCGTTTCGGTCGGCTAAAACTTAAAAAGGCTTCTGACGGAGATGGGTTTTGGCTGACCGGGGACGACAGGGCGCTACTGACCCAAATTGCGCGTCACCGATCGGTCATCCCCGTGCTCGGTCCTCCATTGGAAAACGGCTATCGGATTCGACCCGAACATCGAGGCGTCTTAAAACAGGCTTTGGCTAAGGCGGGCTGGCCTGCACAAGATCTCGCAGGCTATGAGGCCGGCGAACCCCTGGCGGTGAATCTACGCCAGGTAGGGCTCAATGGTCAGCCCTTTTCCCTACGAGATTACCAGACCGACGCGGTCAATGCCTTTGCGGCATCGGGCAATGGCGTCATTGCACTACCCTGTGGGGCCGGCAAAACCATGGTCGGAATTGGGGCCATCGCACACGAGGGTACCCACACCTTAATTCTCACAACCTCGGTCGCCGCTTTACATCAATGGCGGCGTGAAATTTTAGATAAGACCACCTTAACAGAAGAGGATATTGGAGAATATAGTGCCCGCGTGAAAGAGGTGCGCCCCATTACGCTCACCACCTACCAACTCTTGAGTCATCGCAAGGGGGACGGGTATCCGCACTTCGATACTCTCAATGACCATGACTGGGGTCTTATTGTCTACGACGAAGTGCATCTGTTGCCAGCTCCCGTTTTTCGTTTGACCGCCGGCCTGCAATCGCGAAGGCGACTCGGTCTTACCGCTACGTTGCTACGCGAAGACGGTCGCGCCGATGATGTGTTTTCCCTCATCGGACCCAAGCGGTTTGATTTGCCATGGAAGGACCTCGAACGACAAGGGTGGATTGCCACGGCGTCATGTCGTGAGATCCGGGTCGCCTTACCCGACTCCGAGCGCGACCACTATGCCATGGCCGAGGATACCGAGCGAGTCCGAATCGCCGCCGAGAATCCCGCGAAGTTGGGGACCATTGAAGAATTATTACAAGAGCATCGACACGACCATGTGCTCATCATTGGCCAGTATCTCTCACAGTTAAAACGCGTCCAGGACCGAGTACAAGCACCACTCCTGACCGGACAAACGCCTTTGGCCGAACGAGAACGCCTCTACCAGGCGTTTCGGGATGGCACCATCCCGGTGCTCATTGTGTCAAAAGTGGCCAACTTCGCCATTGATTTACCGGACGCCAATGTTGCGATCCAGATTAGCGGAAGCTTTGGTTCGCGCCAGGAAGAAGCGCAACGCCTCGGGCGCATTCTTCGCCCAAAGTCGGATGGGGGCCAAGCCACCTTCTATTCGATCGTGTCGGAAGATACTCGGGAGCAGGATTTTGCCCAAAAGCGCCAACTCTTTTTGTGTGAGCAGGGCTATCAGTACCAAATCGCCCATGCTGATGCGACAGGATCCCCATCGGATGGCGCGCAAGTCATTCCATTTACGGCATACAAAGGGAGCTAGGTTATGGTATTTTCGTTGGCAGACATCCTACCCATGTTATCAGAAGAGGCGTGGCACACCATTGCCACCCACACCAAGGTACCTTATAAATCGAGTCAACCCATCCCCTTAAAGAAATTGGGGACGCGGCTTTCCAACCCCGTATACTTAGCCGACGCCATGCATGTCCTCACCACCGAGGAACCCGCGATAGTCGAACGCTGGATGCTTGGGGCGCGCGAAGACTATACGGTGCCGGCGGTCGGCGTCGGGCCGCAGGCGCTCGCCGCCGCAAACAAACTGGGAGACCGAGGGTTACTCTACCAACTACAAACCTCGTTCGGTTGGTATTACGCCTTCCCATCAGAAATTATCCCCGGATTACTTTATCACATCTTACAAAACCAGAAAGCCATCGAACCGATGATTGCCCCCCATCGCTCGGTCCGCTCGGTTGAGTTAGCCCCTTTGTGGTGGTCATTGGTTCACAATGTCTTTATGATCCTAAGCCACGCCAAACGTGAACCATTGCCACTGTCCCAACAAGGCTATGTGTATAAGCGAGTGACCAATAAATTACTCGGCAAGTCCTGGGAACAGCTCAAAGATGGGGACCCGATTGACATGGCGATATATTTCGCACGGCGCCTTGGCCTCTTGGCGTATCAACCAGAAGATTTTCGGATGCTAGAACCGACTACCCAGGTCCCCAAGTTTTGGCAAAAATCCGGTGAAGACATTTTCCACATTGCCCGAAACGCCATTGAAACCCACTCCAACCCGGCGATCCTAAATGTTTTATGGACCGTGCTTGGACACTTGGAGCCTGACCAATGGATGGATTTGGACGCGCTCCACCGATGGGCGCTTAAGGAAAAAATCGCCGGATACAGCGTCTACACGCGTGACTACTTGGTCAATGAAGCGACCGCTTTGGGTTTGATTGAAGTGGACAAGCACTTCTGCCGTTAC
>JAKBXD010000031.1 GCA_021840785.1 Pseudomonadota bacterium | reverse complement strand
CGACGGCTTCACCGATATGCTCGCCCGGTTCCGACAGATGGTAGACCTAATTCTGGGGCTCTTCCGCAGCCGCTACCGCGTCCGTGCTCTCGATGCCGACGGACTGCTTACGCACATCCACGAATGCCTGACCGGAGCGGCACACAGGGTCAATGCCCCGCGCATCCCAGCTTATCTGGATGCCTTGGTCGGGCATCATGATTTTGTCGGCGGTCTGGAGCCTGCCATCGATGGCGAGGAAATCCGGGTAGTTACCGCGATTGGCTTTCCGAGCCATACCTATCCCGAGATGCTGGAACACCTGCATTCCCTGCCATTCCCTCTACGATACACTCTGCGCTTCCTGCCCATGGATCAGGCCGATGCCGTCCATGACATGGGCAAACTGCGGGACAAGTGGTTTGGTGGGCGGCAGGGTGTCAAGGCGCTACTCGGAGAGAAGCTTACCGGCGAAGCGGCGGGACAGCTCTCTGCCGATGACCATGTTGTCAATCTGGCACTGGATGCCAAGGAAGCGGTGAATGAGGCCCGCGAAGGCGCCGTCAAGTTCGGGCATTTCAACCTGTCTGTAGTTCTGCGCAGTGCCGATGAAAAGCTCCTCGCAGATCGGGTGAAGACGGTCAAAACCTTCTTCGATAATGCCGGATATGTCGCCTTTCTGGAAACGGTGAACTCTGTAGAAGCCTTCCTGGGCAGCCTACCTGGGCATCTGTACGAGAACATCCGTCGCCCGATCCTGCACAGTCTGAACTTTGCTGACTTTGCACCCAAGACGGAGATCTGGGCAGGATCGGATCGATGCCCCAGCCCGCTCATGAAAATGAGCGATGGACAGGAGGCACCACCATTGCTGTATGCAGCGACATCGGGCAGCACGCCTTTTCGTTTCAATCTGCATGTTTCGGATGTGGGGCACACCCTGATTTCCGGACCGACAGGAATGGGTAAATCCACCCTTCTTTGCCTTTTGGCCGCGCAGTGGTTCCGTTACCAGAATGCACGGGTCATCAGTTTTGACAAGGGCCTGTCCATGTATGCGCTTAATCAGGCGCTGGGTGGACAACACTATGACATCAATGGCGAATACCAGGACATCACCTTTGCGCCGTTGTTGCATGCCGACCAGGAGACCGACGCCGGATTCGCCACAGATTGGCTAGAAAGCCTGTCAATCCTGCAAGGGGTGCGAATGGACTCCACCAAGCGCTCAGCCATTAAACAGGCGGTGGATGCCCTGGCGCGCGAATCCGGACGGTCTATGACCAACCTCGTACAGTTGATTCAGAACCAGGAACTGAAGGACGCCTTGCGCTACTACACCCTGACCGGACGTACCGGAAAACTGCTGGATGCAGAGACTGATGGGCTCAACGCAGATGCGGACTTCATTACGTTTGAGATGGGGCATTTGCTGACCGGAAATGAGCAGGCCAGGCTCGTAGTAGTTCCTACGCTCCTGTACCTGTTTCATCGCATAGAGCAGATGCTGGACGGGCGCCCCACCATGATTATTTTAGATGAAGCCTGGACCATGCTGGACAACGAACAGTTTCGAGCCAAGTTACGGGAATGGTTGTTGGTCTTGCGCAAGAAGAATGCCGTCGTGGTTTTTGCTACTCCATCAATGACAGCATTGAGCAATAGCCCCTTGCTTCCCGTAATGCAGGAATCCTGTCTCACAAAGATTTTCTTGCCCAATCCAGAGGCAGGAAAGGAGACACTGCGTCCATTGTACCAAGACATGGGGCTCAATGATCGACAAATCGAATTGCTCATAGGCAGCATGCCAAAGCAGGACTACTACGTATCTACCCCGAATGGCCAGCGGCGCATCCAGTTCGCCATGGGGCCGGTAACGCTCGCCTTTTGTGGCGTGAGTGATCCGCGTGAAGTGAAGCGGGTGGCGGAACTCCAGTCCCTGCATGGCCCCAGGTGGCCGGCGGCCTGGCTGAGGGAGCGTATGCCTGCCCATCGGCATGATTGGGCGCGGGCGCTGGAGGGGATGGGGTAATGGCAGGCATCCCAAAATCAGTGTTTCTCCCTCATCTCCGTACACCCTGATCTATACCGACAGAGATTCTGTGCGCGGAGGTAAGGGTGATGATGCGACGAAAGGTGGTGGCGGCAGCAGTGCTGGTGGCTCTGGGGTTGGGAGGAACCGCGTGCGCGGTAGCCGGACCGCTGACCACAGAATTCCAGCAACTGCAGCAGGAAGAAGCCAGGATTCAACAGGACGCTGGAAGCGGCACGGCACCTACGGTATCGATATCCGTGCCCACACCGCTCTCTGGAAGTGCGGCAGAGCAAACAGCAGAGGACGAAACACAATCCGCCGCGCAGAACGCTGCCGGGGGAGGCTCCACAGGACAGCAGGTCGCATCGGACTCGACGAGCAGCCACCTGAACTCTTCCGAAGCAGACATGCTGGCCAACACTGCGGAACAGGCATCTTCTGCTTCCGTATCGGCGGACGAGCAAGCGTTGCAGTCCGTGAATGCAGAGATCCAGGCAACTGCGCGGAACTGGCCACAGATTGCGGCGGCGGCGCAATCCTATGGAGCCCTGGCAAATTACGCCAGCGAATCCGGCATTGGGCCGGTCGTTCGCAACGAAATGGACGAACGGGAGCAGTGTCACAACGCCTATTGGGATAATGAAATTCCGCAGCTGGTGACCGGTGCCATGAATATTGCCGGAGATGCGGAAGCGCAGGCGTATGCGATCCAGTCCATCGCAACAGCCTGGGCGCAGGACGCCGGAAACCTTCTTGATGCGCAAGTACAGCGAGATGCGCGGGCGCAGAACCCCAACTTTTCTGCGGTGCAATCCGAGGTCACCCAGGAAGTCGCTGCAGCAAATGCACTCAATGGGATGCTGAACTCGGTAACCAACCAGATCGTTGCTGCCACAGGCCCAAACTCCACGTTGCAGCCCTTGCCGATCTCCAATTGGCAAGTAGCCGTGGGTGACTATCCCAATCTCTCTGCGGTGCAGTGGAACGCTGGCCCTGCCGATGGTGCGCCGATCGGATGGTACCTGGATGAGACTCCAGGCTTTCGTGGTTTCGCGCGGCTAGTGGACGTGTGTCCTACCGACACGGCGAGCATTCCCATGGAGTCTGACGCGACCACCATCTCCGCAATGCAGATGGCGGAGCAGGAAGAACTTGGGCTTGCGCAGGAAATCCCGGCCTTGCCATCGGGTTCTACCTGGAGCAGCAATTCTATTTGGGACTCCTATGAGGCGGCAGATTACCGCTGGCGAGTCCAGCTCGTACAAACCCTGGCCAACGACATGCCCCGCATTGCGGGCTACATGAGCCCGGTGACGGGAGCCTTTCAGTCATTTGCCCAAACGGCCAATCAGTTGACCCAGTCGCTGTCCGCGTCTGGGCAATAACAAAAGGGAGATCCAGAAATGAAGCGGAAAGTAATCCTCCCCGCCGTGGCCGTTGCCATGGCAACCTTGGTTCCAACTCCTGCGTTTGCTGTCAGCAGTATCGCCGGCGCCACCTTTCCAGAGCAGATCGTGCAGGAGGGTACGTCGGTCGCCAAACTGGCGAAGCAGGCGGAGTCCTATGCCACCCAGATCCAGCAATACGCCAACCAGATCCAGCAGTACGAAAACATGGTGACGAATACGCTGGACATGCCTCAATCTATGTTCGACCAGGTCTGGAATCCTCTCGTCGGAACGATCCAGAAGCTCCAGAGCGTCTACAGCCAGGCGCAGGCCCTGGGCTACGCCGGGCAGAACATTGGTGCCCAGCTCGCGCAGGAATATCAGGGAGCAGGAGCGTCCATCCAGAACCTCTCGCAGAACTATGCCAACTGGAACGCCTCTACCAACGCCGTCATGGAAGACACACTGCAGTCTTTTCACGAAGCCAGCATTTCGCGGGAAACAGAGAATCAGGCGTTGCAAACGATTCAGTCCCAGGCCGCGTCTGCCCAAGGGCGGGCGCAGGTGGCAGGCGCCGCGGTTGCTGCATCGGAGGTGATCGTCAAGTCGCTGCAATCCCTGCAACAGATTACGGAGAACGGCGACCGCGCCTTGCTGGCCTTTAAGCGGCAGCAGAAGGCGGCTGAGAACGTGGACAATGCGAGCGCTGGAACAGCCATCCAATCCATGATGGGTGGGGCAAGCAATAACGTGATGCCGTGAACGGGAGTTCCCTGATGAAGAAAAACATGATGCCGGTACTTGCTGTCTTGACCATGATCGCGGTCTTCCCTGCTACAGCCTTCGCCGGTACTGGCACGGGGATACTGGATTCGGTTGGAACGACGCTACACAGCACCATCTTCGGCTGGGCCGGGAAGATGCAGACGGCAACGGAGAGTCTGTTTTTTGCCCTGGCCGGAGTGGAAGTCGCCATCATGTTCATGAATCACGTCCTGCAGAAACGTGGTCATGAGGACCTGTTTACCGGGATCATCAAGAAAACCATCACCCTGGGATTCTTTCTTTTTCTGATCAATAACGCCGTTGCTGGAATGGGCTATATGCCTGCGATCATCAATGGGCTATCCAATGGTGCCAGCGCGGTAGGCGCGCCTCCTGCAACCCCTTCCACCATTGCTACAGAAGCACTGGATGTCGGGTTGGGCATCGTGATGGCCCCAATGGCAGACTATGGAACCCATGCTCAAACCATCGCTCAGTTCAACAACGATATTGCGACGAATAACCTGGAAGGTGCAGCAGATACGGCCCTGGGAAATTTCTCCTACAGTGCAGGACATAACGGAGTCCCTGTGCTTGGGGTTAATCTCAAGGCCATCATCATCATTTTAGCCGAGATGATCATGATGCTGATTGTCGGGCTTGTTGCGGGTGGCAGTGTCTTTCTGTTGGCGCTGGATTTTCTCATGGTCCAACTGGAAAGTTATCTCGTCATGGTCTTGGGCATGGTCGTACTGGCTGGCGGAGGATTGCGTTACACCAGCAAATATGTGGGCTCCTACATTGACTATGGCATCAGTGTAGGTGTGCGTCTCTTTGTTATCTCTGCCATTTCGTATCTGGTTGTCACAGTCCTCTTCAAGGATCTGGAAAAAACCATGGCGATAACCAACATTTTCCAGATGGCATTCGAGACAGCGATGATTGCCGCCATCATTGCCATACTCCCCAAAAAGGCCACGTCCATCGCCCAAACCCTGCTCACTGGGCAATCCTCCTTCGGTGGTGAAGGCGGCAAGGCGCTGGCCGCCGGTGCCGGAGCGGCTGCCGTAGTAGCGACGGGTGGAGCTGCGCTCGCGGCAGGTGGCGCTGCCATGGGGATGAGTGCGGTTGCCAAGGCGGCAATGGCGGGGGGTTACGGTAGCTCCAGTGGTGCCGCAGCGGGAGGTGCTGCAGGTGGTGGCGCTGGCTCATTAAGTGGTGCTGCAGGTGGTGGTGGAAACCCCGCCGACGGCGTGCCCTTCCCCGGCTTTCCTGCCAATACTGGCAAGTCCAGCCCATCGGCAGGACCTTCGCAGGCAGCCAAGCCTTCACAGGCGGCTAAGCCATCAGATGGTGTGCCATTGCCCAAAGGGGCTACGACAGGCGATAGCGCTCCCAGCGCGGCACAGTCCAGTGCCGAGAACACCCCTGCCAGCGGCGAGTCCCTAGCGGGCGCCACCTTGGCAACGGAGGCCGCGGCGGGCAGCGCTGCTTCCGCAGGCAGTGGATCTGCGCCCAGCACAACAACAGGCGGAGCGACCCCCGCTCCCGCCAAGCAGGGACCTGCTGTGCAGGGCACATCTGCTGCGCAGGTCAGTGCAACAGCATCTCCCAGTGCTGGGCAGTCACCAGTCACGGCGGCGGCAGGCAGTAGCCCGGCAATCGCCGCGGGTTCTGGCGATGCCAGTTCTGGTACTGCCAGTTCTGACGCTTCGCCAGCAACGTCGCCGTCCGCAGGGCCTTCACAGGCGGCAGATAGCGGCTCGGCCAGCGATGCGTCACCCTCTGCTGAGTCCGCAGATCCGGGTCAGGCAGCGGGTGGTGGCGCTGGTCCAGAGGGAAGCGCGGCGCCTGCAAAGGCCCCCGCCCCTCTCCCGCCGGTCAGCGATGCCCACGGCGTCCCCGCCCCGGCCCTGCATCCCGACATCCAGAAGTCCCTGGATCAGATTGCCAGGAATACGCAGGGGAAGAAGGATGGGTTGGTGAAGCGTGCCATTAATAGCATGGACGAAGGCAGAAAAAGAGCCAACGACGTTGTCGGGGCCATTTCATCTCCTGACGAGAGGATCACGGGGAAAGGCATCACCACAGAGCACCCTTCAGACTGGTAATTTGCTCAGGGGCTAGGCAAGGGTCCTTTGGTAGCCTTTTGGCGGGATTGACTTCTGTTTTTGGTCTGAGCTATACCGTAAAGCATATAGGATGATGAGGTTTTCGGCATGACCTATTATACAGTGGAACAAGATGGATACCGTGAAGTCCGTGAGGATGTTCGGCGTGAGGATGGCGCACTCATCACGACCACTCATTCCAGAACCAGGCTCGCCCCTCAGATTTATGATAACTCATGGGCGGAAAATTGGGTCATCAACTTCGTCGGATCGGGCTTTATCTACGCCCTACTCTTCCTCCTCCTCGCCTGGGGTGTTGTTTCCCTGGTGGGCAACCTCGGCTTCCTTGTGCTGCTTGTGGCTGCACCGATCCTCTACGTCTCCTTCTCGCGGAGGATGGCCGGGGTACGGTGCTTCCTGCGGGGAACCGTCTCGGGAATCCGAGAGTGGGTGGCGGATCGGGTTTGAGCATAATCAGAAACCGACTCTGTTTGCCGCTATCTTCCTCTCCTCAAGCTACGCAAACGCGCCGTGGCTTTGACTAGAGCCTATCCCCCTAACCTCTGATCTATACCCTCTCAGACGGGTTCATCTGAGAGGGTCTTCATGTCAACACCGGATTATCTAGCAGCTCGCCAGGAATGGCTGGAACGCTACGGTTCCTACATCAAACAGGCCAGAAACTGGCGCATTACCGCACTCTCGGCCATCGGCATTGCCGCGCTTTTCGGCGCAGGTCTCGTCTATGAGGCAGACCGTGTGCATGTTGTGCCCTACGTCGTCCAGGTGGACAAACTGGGGCAATCCGTAGAACTGGCTCAGGCCGTCAAAGCAGGGGCCTTCGCCCAACCGGTTGTGACGCATCTTCTCTCCCGATTCGTCTGGCTGGCTTTCACGCGCAGCCCGGACGTGCATGTGCAAAAGCACTTCATCGATGAGTCCTACAGCTACATTGATGCCAAGGAAAAGAGCCCTCTGGATGCCTTCTACAGCCGGCACAACCCCTATTCTGCCTATAGCAATGACACGCAGGGCAGCACCGTCACCATCCAGACGGCAGAGCCCATGGGCGCGATTACCAGCAAAGGTGGTGCGTACCTCATTGACTTCCTGGTCAAAAAATATGGGCCACATGGCAACCTCGATGGTGCCCAACCGTGGCAGGCGACCATCAGCTATGCCACGGTCCCGCCCAGTAACAACCCGGAAGTCCTGAAAGGCAACCCCTTCGGGATTTACATCACCCACTTTGCTTTCAGCAAGCAACTGTGAGGACTGCCATGTACAGGAACGCATCATGGCTTTGTGCGGCTGTAGCCTTCTCTATTCCGATTCTCGCCAGCGCCGACGTGGTTACCAGCGGGTTGCCCCGCGCCAGCGGACTGCCGCCCGTGGCCGGCTACCCCACGCCTCCCGCGAAAACAGCGGGCGCCCCGACAGGCAATGCTACAGCAGCGACAGCAAGCGCTACATCTGGGGCGGGCGAAAAGTTTGTCGTTCCCGCAATCAAGCTTTCCCCCGCAGCCATGGAACGCATTCACGCCCACAAGATGTGGGAACAGGCCATTGCCACGCCACCCCAGGGCAAAGAAAGTCGGCAGACCGCAGACCTTGCCAAACAGGCACTCGCAGCATCCCAACGGGTGGACGTGACACCGCCGCCTATCGGAGATGCCGACGGCGCAATCACCAGTGTCGGTGGGCGCCCGGTTCTTGTCTGCTCGCCGCTGCACACCTGCGTCATCGCCCTGCCCGTCGGGACCCAGCCCGTCACCACCGTAGGTGTCAGCCCCGCTCAATGGAAGGTTCAGCAGTCCATGGTCGGGAAACAGCCGGAGATTTTCCTGTCGCCGGTATTTGCCGGACTGCATCAAAATCTCGTCATCGCGGCTGCCACGTCGAAGGGTGACGCCATCAACTATCAGGTCCGCTTGGTATCCGACAAGAACCGCTATGTGCCGATCCTCCGGGTTGCGCTGCCAGAGACCAGCTCCCGCACGTGGTCTCGCTCTCAACTCGACCGCATTGCCTTGCCCGAAGCGCCTGCGGAACGCCGCTATCTGAATAAACGCTCCAGGGTGCTTCCCCTGCCACTGGTTCCCATCGCCGCGATCCACACCAACTGGACGATTCACTGTGGTGGGGGTGGCTGGTTTGGCACTTCGGACTGCCAGGCAATTCGGCCTCTGCGGGTATACGACGATGGCGTAGATACCGTCATCGAGATGCCTGCGGGTCTCGCCACCCACGGCGGCTTCCCGATCGTTCAGGCGTTCAACCAGACGGGCAAGGAAATCGGCATCAACACCCAGATTCGTGGGCATCTGATCGTCATCGATTCCGTGCCTCACAAAATTCATCTGCGCCTGGGGCGCGAAGTGGTCAATATCGAAAGAGGGAATTCCTGATGCACATTCAACTCTTGAAGCCAGCACTTCTGGCGCTTGCTGCACTGCCACTTACCGCAGTCGCGTCACCAATCGGTAGTGACAACGGGGTTGCGGGGCAAGGACTAAATACAATGGCTGCCTGGAAAACCGCGCAACGCTCGCACACGCTGGTTGGCGAGACGGCCATTCCTTTGCGGACGGAAGAACATACCCTGTGGCACCTTTGGCAACAAGGCAAGGTACAGGCATTGCCCGTACTAGCCTGGGGGGACGGAGCCGTTATCTATCCCCTGGGACAGATGGTTCCCATCCTGCAGACCAGCCCCGGCAATTTCTCTCTGATCATCCTGAATAAGGGTGCCGTTCCGAACCGGATGCAAGGGGCGCCAGGAACACAATGGATCGTCAAGACCTCGGCCGCCGGACACCATGCCATTGTTGCCATTTCGCCCAGATTCGCCGGACAATCCGGAAATCTGCAGATCCTGGCGACAGGGCCTCACGGACATCTGCTGACCTACACCGTCGGTCTGGTATCGGATAAATCCCGCTACACGCCCAAACTGTCGTTCTATCGGAACCATGCCGCGGGCATACCTTTGCTGCCCACGAGCCCATCGCAGCAAACTGTAGTGGGCGGCACTCCGCCAACACTGAGAGCAACAACGGCAGCCCCCAAAGTTGTGGCATCCCATCTTCATGTGGACTGGATGATGCAGTGCGTAACCGGCCAATGCGGGGACCTGATGCCCAAGACCGTCGCCAGTACCGGGCTGCAAACCTTCGTGCATTTTCGCACACCGCTGAAGATGCCCCCCATGGTTCTGCCGGAAAACCCACAGGGGCATTCCTGGTATGCGCCATCCAGCCTCGTGGGGGGCGCGAGAACGCTGGTGGTAAACGCGAGCCCGTACCGTCTTGATCTCCTGCAGCCTCTGCCAAAGCACGGCATTACTGAGGTACGACTGACGCAAGGTGACCATCCGGAGGGCTCAGAATGAAAAACCCCTTCAAGGCCATCCTGGATGCCCGGAACCAGAACATCGCAAAACGGTCTGGACAATCGTCGAATGCTGGAACAGGGACCAACTCTGCGTCCGGCCCCGCCATGAATGCCAACCCGACAACAGGGCAGACCCCTGGCGCGGGGGCAACCCCCATCAACACCAAGCCTGGCAGTGCGGGGCTCGCCACACAAATCAGCAAAAAACCGCTGTATATTGCCATGGCCGTTGTGGGTGTAGCTGCTTATGGCGGCTATGTCTACATGCAACATCACAACCCGTTCGATCACCAAGCGAAAAAGGCGAATACCACCATCGCTCCCGCATCCACGGGGACATTTGCTATCCCGGCCCAAAAGCCGAAGCCAGACCATGCTCCGGTTGCCCCGGATAAAAGCACAACGACAGGCACGTCGGGGGCATCTACTGGAGCGGCGGGGACAACACAGACCGCCCCCACCGCATCTGCGCCGAAAATGAATCCCTATGCCGCACAAAATGCGGCATTTACTGCCAGCCTGCACGGCGGAAATGGTGCCAGCGGAATGGGATTATCCTGGGGACAGCAGCCCACAGCGAGTGCGGCACCCTCTCAGGCAGCGGCAGCCGCTATCGCCCCCTATGCGGCTGCACAAAAGGAACTGCTCGCGGCAAGCCAGAATGGCGCTCCACAACAAAAGACCAAAAAGAAGGTTCACGACACTTCTGCGGATCTGGTAACGCGCGAGATCAGTCCCTATGAGGTCCTGCAGGGATCAGTGATTCCCGCAGTTCTTGAAGAGGGCATCAAAAGCTATTTGCCGGGGCAAATCACGGCGGTGGTGAGCCGCAATGTCTATTCCAGCGTCAATGGTGCCACCTTGCTGATTCCCGCCGGCGCAAAGCTCATTGGTACCTACAGCACCCAAACGACCCTGGGCACGAACCGCCTGTTGGCGGCCTGGACCCGCATAGAATTTCCCAACGGGACCTACATCAACCTGCCAGGCTTCGAGGCAAGCGGTGGGCGCGGGTACGCGGGCTTCGCCGGTGAGGTCAACAACCACACCTGGCTGATTTTCAAGAATGCGCTGTTGATGTCCATCGTCGATGCCGGAATGGCGTTGGCCAGCCCGACCAGTACGTCCAGCAATACCACGGGAGTTACCGGCAACCAGGCGTTGCAGGATAGTGAACAGAGTCTGGCCCAGACCTTCGGGCAGGCGGAGTCGCAATTGCTGCAGAAGTACATCGATATCGCGCCAACCATCACCATACCTGCAGGCTATCCCTTTAATGTGGTTGCCACTCAGGACCTGGTCTTCCCCGGCCCATACAACCCGGCCATGCAGACTGGCCCAGGAGTCACGACGCCAGCGGTAGCGCCAAAGCCTGACCCCTATAATCCTTACGGGTAACTGTCCATGCAATCTTACGTCAACATACGCACAGAGCACTGGGACGCCGGAATTACTCCACAGCAACGCAGGGAAATCGTCAGTCGCAAGGTGCGTGCATTGTCGGACGACGAACTGATCCTGCTTGCCGTTCCCAGGGATAAAAAACACCCCGGACGGGGACTGCGCCCAATGTCCATTTCCCTGCCAACCGATGTCCTGGAGCGCCTGGAGCGCTGCAAGGGACCCCATTGGAGCATGTCAGCACTGATCGACCGGTTGCTGGACGATTTCGTCTTACCCACCGAAAAGCCAGGAGTGTCCGATGAATAACGATGCCATGAAAGATGCCCTGCGGGACATACTGAACCTGCGGGCGAAGATCGCCCAGAAGCAGGAGGAAGTGAAAGAAGCGGTAAAGGCGCTGGCGGAACGGTTCGACCGCAAGCCGGCGGAGATCAACAAGATCATCGGCTACATCGAGAAAGAACAGGACAAGGGCGGCGTCATCGCCGACGCCCGCGCCCTGCTCGATGAAGCGGAAGAAATGCTCTAGGCAAGGAGAAAATCATGTTTGGATTTGGACAGCAGGAACAGGTGGCGCAACAGCCTTGCCCATGTTGCCAGACACCCATGCAGTATCTGGGCGATCACGGCATTCGCATGGGTGGGCTCACGGGCATGCTGGGAGCAGGAGCCGCGCTCATCGGCGGTCAACTCGCAACCGATGGCGAGGAAGCCTTTGAGAAGAAGATGGCGGTACAGGTGCATGTCTGCCCCCAGTGCGCAGAAGTCTCCCTGAAGTACAAAGGAGGCTTGTAATGCTGCCACCCAAAGCCCTAGCGGACGGCACCCGAAGGGTACTCCGCGAAGTCGGAGGACATGCCCTGGCGGACGACACCCGAAGGGTACTCCGCGAAGGTGCCACGACAAAGCGTGGCAACCTTTGGTTCGGAGGACATGCCCTGGCAGGCGACAACGCCCCTGCTGGCGGAAACACCATTGGCGACGAAACCAGACAACTTATGGATTTTCATACGCAGGATGTGGTTTCTACGCTGCGGATGCTCCGCAGCAATGACATCGCATCTGACGCGGCAGCGGAACGGATTGTCCGAACGATCTTTGAAATCCTTGCGGATTGCCTGTCCGCCGGGCATCGCGTGACCATCACCCGTTTCGGCACATTCCACACCAAACAGACTGCCGAGCGCACGGCACGCAACCCGGCGACCGGCGAAACCATCCATGTTCCCGCAAAGCTGCGGGCACGATTCCGTGCCGGAAAGCATTTGCGCCAGTCTCTGGGAGACCATAGCGCCGAAGAAGCAGAAGAGGCAGCGTCCTGATGCTACCCATCACCACGCTCGTGAGCCAATGCACTCCCGCCATTGCGCCTGTGACTATGAAGGCGATTGTACAGACCGAATCCGCCGGCGACCCCTGGGTGCTGTGGGACAATACTGCACATCGTGGATACCACCCTCGGAGCCGGCAGGAAGCCTTGCGGATTCTGCGCGTGCTGATTGCCGAAGGCCACCAGGTGGACGTGGGCATTGCCCAGATCGACACCGAGAATTTTGCGCAATACCATCTCACGCCCAAAACCGCCCTCAATGCCTGCACCAACCTGCAGGTGGGCGGCGAGATCCTGCGCGCAGACTGGCAACAGTCCATCGCCCGCGGCATGACGGGACAGAACGCCCTGCTTCACACCCTGGAAGCCTATAACTCAGGGCACCTGTTCGGTGACCTGCAGTATGCCAGCCGGGTATTTCAGGCGGCAGGCGCACCATCCTTTCTGCATGTGGGTGAATCGGCGCGCATCACACACTCTGCTTCAACCTTTCCACAATACCGCTGGACGGCAAAACCAGCACAAGGATGGGCATTGCTGCCCTGAAGGGATTTTCATGGCACAAAAGGTACACGCGCCCGATCAGCAGGTCTCCGACTACCAGGTTCAGCGCCTGGCGCGCGGCGGCAAACTCAAGACCACAGTCAGCGGCATTGCCGCTGGCGTGCTGGGCTACACGCTAGGCATTTCCTATGTCGCCCGCGAAGTGTTTCCTGGCTATGGCTGGACCGATGCCTTCATCAAACAGGCGCATGCGTATATCGTCATCGACGGCTGGCGGTTGTACAACCCCATCCCGTTTCTGCGCCCGATGATTTTTAATATCAACTACCCAGTGATCCATCAGGCGTTCTACTATGCGGGCTTGCCCGCCGTGGTTCTGGGAATGCTCACCGCGGGAATCCTCAGCAAAAAGCACAAGGATGCCCAGAAGGCCGTGCTGGACAACCCGGTCCACGGATCGGCGCACTGGGCATCCCGAAAGGATGTCCAACGCTCCGCCCTGCTCCCCCCTGATCCTCCAACCCCCTGGTATCATTTCTGGGGCGAGAAGCGTGGACCCAAGCGGTATGACTCTCCCCATATCTGCTACGTCGGGGCCTTTGTCGAGAATGGCGAGGCGACTCCGCTGCAGCATACTGGCGCCGAGCACATTCTGGTCTTTGCTCCCACCCGGTCCGGCAAAGGCGTGGGCCTGGTGCTCCCTACCCTGCTCGACGGCTGGATGGACTCCATCGTGGTCAACGATATCAAGGGCGAGAACTTCAATCTGACGGCTGGTTACCGGAAAAGCCAGGGACACGCCATTCTGAAATTCGCGCCAGGATCGACCGAGCCCAATGGCTGCCATTTCAATCCGCTGGATGCCGTCCGGATTGCTTCCCAGTACGAAGTCAAGGATGTCATGAATATCGCCACGATGATCGTGGACCCGGACGGCAAGGGTCTGAACGATCACTGGCAGAAAACCGGCTTTGCTCTCCTCACATCGGTCATTCTGCATGTGCTCTATGCCATGCCCGACAAAACTTTGCGCGGCGTCGCGGCCTACCTGAATGATCCAACCCTGGAGAGCGTGGACGTGGCCTTCGAGCAAATGATGCAGACCGTCCACGACCCGGAAAACCAGTACGGCTGGAAAGATGGTAGCGGGCAGACAACACAGATTCACCCGGTGATTGCGCAGTCGGCCCGAGAGATGCTCAACAAGGCCGATAACGAAAAGTCCGGCGTCATCTCCACCATGATGAGCTTTTTGAGTCTGTATCGGGACCCGATCGTTGCCAAATGGACGGAGAAGTCGGACTTCCGGATTACGGATCTGCAGGATGCCGAGCAACCAGTATCCCTCTATCTCGTTACCAGTCCGGAAGACAAAAACCGTCTGAAGCCCTTAATCCGCCTGGTACTGAACCAGATTGCCTCGCAGTTTACTGCAGAAGAGCGACTGGTTGCCAAAGATGGACGTATCACGGCCAAAGGCAATCATCGCCTTTTGCTGCTGCTGGACGAGTTCCCGAGGCTGGGGAAGCTGGATATCTTCCTCGACAGCATCGCCTTCCTCGCGGGCTACAACGTCAAACTCTACCTGATTACCCAAGACATCGCGCAGCTCGAAGATGAACACCATGGCTATGGCAAATCCGGAGCGAAGACCATCATTGGTAACTGCCATGTCCGGGCAGCCTATGCGCCCAACCAGGTGGAAACGGCCAAGTGGGTATCTGACATGCTGGGGACCCGCACGGTCACCCTCGAAAACGACAACAAGAGTTTCGACGGTGGGATGATCAGTGGCGCCAAGGGCTATTCCACCAGCATCAGCTATCAGTCCCGCCCGCTACTCACCGCCGATGAAGTGATGACCCTGCGGGGGCCAGAGAAGGAAGGCAGCAACATCAAAAAGCCTGGCGACATGCTGATCTTTGTCGCCGGCTTCTCCCCCATATACGGCCAACAGCTCCTCTACTTCAAAAACCCGGAGTGGCTGAAGCGTGCGCAAGTCTGCTGGCCAGACAAAAGTGACGAACTCCCCGGCGCCGTGAAGGATTACGCTGCCATACTGGGTCCTTCTGGTGGACGGCTGCCGGTGCCAGTCATTGAGCGCAAGGAAGAACCCGGCCAGGAGAAGGACAAGACGGAGCCCGAGGAAGCGCCGCCCAGTGAGGAAGCCTTGGCCGCTCTCGCCGCGGTCAACAACGAACTCAACGAATTGAGCGGAAATGCCCCCAACGGATCAGGAAAGTATGACACCACAGCACGAGATGCGGAGCGTCAGTCCTTCGATGCCTTGGCAGGCAGCAATGCCTTGGCAGCCGACGAAGGTCCTGCGGACGGCACGCAAAGCGTACTCCGCAACGTCGGAGGACAGGCCCTTGCAGGCGGCAAAAACGCTGTTGATAGTGATGCCCAAGCGGTCAGAGATGCAGGCGAAGAAGAATAACTCGCCCAGGGATCTAACGAGGATCGCTACCCAGAGGATCTCGTGGCTTTTTGTGCTGCTTGTTGTGTGGTATGGGCAGCGCCTATGGTATGTTGATGCACTTGGCAAAGTGGCTCTGGGAACCGCTCTTTTGATGTTGTTATCACGCACGTACGCCAGATTTCTGCGGGATTTTTGGAATGGGACGATTTCGGCTTTTCTCGCCCCTGTATGGGATGCGCGTTGGCTGGATGTGTTTCGGAGATCGGGGAATCCCGCATTACCGGAGCCCTGGTGGTCTCTAACGGCAAGAAAATATTGGCAAATCCGGTATTTTGCCCATAGGTTCCGTGGTGTTTTATGGCTATGCTGGGTCCTGGTTCTAACCA
>JAKBXD010000309.1 GCA_021840785.1 Pseudomonadota bacterium | reverse complement strand
AAGGTCACCCACCATCGTGTCGGATCCAAGCGGGCCCAAGCACTCTATGACGCCGCCCATGCGTCCATCGGCGTGCCGGAAGGACGGGCGGTGGCGCGCCCATCGTCCCCGGTATTTGGTCACGGACTTGGATGGAACGCTATTGCGCTCTGACGCCTCGGTCTCTGACTTGACGGTCGATGTGGTCACCCGAGCGCTCCGTGCCGGGCAGGTCGTCAGCTTTGCCACGGCCCGGGATCATGTCTGGCATACCGCGCCCTTGCGGCACGGGCCGCGGCATTTTAAGGAGAGTCGCCTGCACGCCCCCCGCTTTGCCGTCCCAGACCCTCTCCGAATTGTGCCCGGGGACCAGGTCATCATGCTGACGTACATTGCGGACGAATCGCAAATTGCCGTCTTACACGATCGGGCGCGTGAAACCTTTGCCGGACACGTCCACATCCATGCCACGCGCGATACCCATCTCCCAGATTTTTGGTTTCTCGAACTATCCCATCCCCACGCTAACAAAGCGGCGGCTTTGCAGGCGTGGGCGTCCCTCGTGGGGTGCGAGGCAGGAATGGTCACCGTCTTCGGGGATAATCTCAACGACCTCGGATTGTTCGCCGCGGGGAATGCCCACAGGGAGTTACAGTCGCTTGCCGATGAGGTGATTGCCTCAAACGACGAGGACGCGGTCGCTCAGTACCTGGCACGGCATCTGTAGCCCCCTTACGGTATAAACGGGGGAAAAAGTCCCGCACGGGATTCGCCGGAAGGACAGTAGGTAGCGGAACGCGGAGACATGCAAACCCCAAGGAGGAATGAGGAATCATGGCCCAGAGCCTCCTTATTGAAGCCGCCGATGTGGTCCTCCGACCATGCCGTGTGGACGATATCGATGCCCTTTACGACTTAACCCAGGAAGCGGCGGTCCGGGAATTTTTGCCGGATTGGAACGTGCCCAAGATTCAACGCCAGCAATGGCTCGTTCATGACGAAATTCCCGGGAACGCACGGTTCCTGGCGGCGGTGGCCGCTGGGAGGCACATTGACGACCTTCGCTTCGGTTAAGACTGGCGATTACAGAGCGCGGAACCGGAGAGTTCGTCGGGTGGTGTTGCACGGGAATCAAAGAGGAGTTGCCGCCTCCCAATCGAGAGGTCGTCTATGCGGTGGCGGAGCGTTTCGCAGGTGTGAGAAAAGTCGGTGGCTACGAGACCTGCCCAAAACAGAGCCAGCACACCAACATCTCCGACCCATGATTCTTACGCCCGTGGATAGTAGCCGAGCGGGACGGATATCGACTCCGGCCGGGGATTAACGCGACGGACGGGTGCCGAGCAAACCATGGTCGCAAGCACGCCTCGGTTAAAATGATTTGGCTTTCCGGGTGGTCATGTGTTATATTGGGGTGTCGCTTCCAAAATGCGGGGCGGGCTTTTAACGTGAAAGGGGAACAACTCGAACATGACGGGTCGTGTCAAATGGTTTAGTGCGGAAAAAGGGTTTGGATTTCTTGAGAAGGAAGACGGCGGCGATGTCTTCGTCCATTTCAGTGCCGTCAACGGTGAAGGTTTCCGTACGCTCAATGAAGGCGAGCGTGTCGAATTTGATGTTGTCGACGGGGACCGCGGTCCTCAGGCTGCGAACGTCGTCCGTCTCTAACCATCAGCAACAGGTAGGATACCTGGAACTTGTTCCGCGAACTCCGTCCATTGGGTGATGGCGTACCGGTAGCCTACATCCGATAAGAAAGTCGATTACCTCACCGCGCGGTTCGGTTGGGGGGATGGCGACAAGGGCCGTATCGTGACCTAGCATAACTTCCGACAACGTTGGAGCAGGTTGTCTTAGGGGTTACGAACGTATGACGTTCCACCTTTCCCATCAACCCCTGGGCGGCGGGCCGTTACGGTGCCCACTGCCAAGCAGAGGCCGCTCCCCATCAGACTAACCCCGCAGAACAAGAGTCTTCAGCGCACCGGGAACACGGAGACACCCCTGAGTCCCAAGCCGAGCACCCCCATCACGGAACCGAGAGCGACGCGTAGGACGCCTACACACCGTGTCATGATGGTGGGGCATCCACGGGGTTCGTTGGATGCGTCGCGTAATAATCAGCCGATGGACGCCCAGCAGGCGCGGTGCACTATTCGCAGCGGGGTTGGTGTCGGTTGCATCGCTGCTGGGGGCCTACGTGACCATTCGCTATTACGGGCATGCGGTATTTCTCTGGCGCCGTGGAAGTGTTGCCGTCGGTTGGGGGCCGTTTCAAGTTTTTGCGACTTTTCGATTGCGCCTAATGGCTCCTCCTCAGTATCCACGCAAATTGGCTTGGCCATCGTTTTGGATCCTGCCGCCCTCGGGGTTGCTGCCTATTACCCGCTGCACCGCCATGGCGTACGGGAACGTCAAACTTTCGCGTGAGATTGCCGCGTTCCAAATACTTGACGAGCGCAATCATGCGCTCTTGGGGGCGTTAGTGCTCTAGCGACGGGGCTCAAGAATCGGACGTTGGCAGCGGCGCCAACGTCCGATTGTTCGGAGGCGCACTGTCTTTACCTCGCGCCCCATTGCCGTGTCACCACGGACCACCGCGTCGCGTCATACCCTCCTTTTCTGGGACATAGCATGAAGGGAAGTCCCAGGATCGAGGTGGCGGAATGGACGAGAAACAGCCGAATCGCACGGCGACGATGATCACTGGCTTTACCATGTTGCTCTTAACCATCATGTTGATCGTATTCTCAGAGCATGGCTATCACGCAACGGTGGCAGCGTTGAAGCTCTTCTTTGAAGTGGTCTTTCCCTCGTTGCTGCCGTTCTTCATTTTGTCCGATGTGCTACTCTCCACCGGGATGGTGCATTATTTGGGCGTCTGGTTCGAGCCGCTCATGCGACCTATCTTCAATGTGCCGGGCGTGGGCTCCTTTGTCTTCTCGATGGGATTGGCTGCC
>JAKBXD010000308.1 GCA_021840785.1 Pseudomonadota bacterium | reverse complement strand
GGTCGCTATACGATACCACCACTGCAGGCATTAGCCCAAGGCGAGGCTTCGTTCTCAGGCAATGCCGCTTCAAGAGCTCGGTTCCAACGACAGGGATCTAAGACCCCCTTCAGAACCTCCACGCACCATTGGACTCCAACCGGAAAGACCATCCGCAAATTGAACTACCAGCGAAGGCTATCGTTCTGACTCCCCCGTAGGCTGGTGGAATACGAGTGACTCGTAGCCGGAAGGACAAAGGGGCGTACCGATCGGATTGCCGTCGTCCTGCCCGGTGCCGGTTCGTGTTCCGTCAGCGGGACCACCGCGCTCACTATCGTATGCTCAAATTGCTTGAGTCGCTGGATTGTTGCCCGCGACAGCCGACCACAGGCCTATTCCACCGTGCGCCAGTGGTGGTCAACCGACTGCTGACATCTCAGGATGCGAGCTTCGTCGCATACAAGGAATGCAGGGAGAAATCCTTCGGCGCGTATCCCAATGGATGGTCGATTCCGGGGCCGTGTTGGCTGTATGAAAAGAATCGGTTGGTTTCGTGATCCTTGTCACGATATGTCGCATTTGCGCCCGGTATCCTGTGTCTTGACTACGATGTTCCAAGAATTTGGGACGTATGGTAGCTTGTTGCTTTTCTTCCTTACTGTAGGAATACCACTACTTCAGAAGTCGGAGGTCGGATGATGGGAGACCAATCGCACCGTGATGACGGTAGTCCGGAATGGAGTCGGCGCCAGTTTTTATGGGGGGTAGGTTCCCTGGCGGGTGCTGGGATTATTGCGACATTTGGGCGCACAGCCTTAGTGGATGGGGCTAGGGCCGTATTCGGGTCTCCCGCCACCACAGGGAAAACATATCTATATGCGTTGGACTATTACTTTGTCCCCAACTACATGACGTGGAAGGTAGGCGATGTCATTACCATTGCCTTTCGGAACCATAGTCAATCGCATCCGGGTAAGTTGCATGAATGGATGTGTGGTCGCCAAGTCAATATGATTGACACGCCAATTGGCGTGGAAACAGGCAATGGGTTTCATGAGGCCCTATTTAATGGCGTTGATATTCAGGTATCACATGCTCATTTGGTGCACGACTTGGCGACGGGTGGGGCTATTGTTCATTATCAGGGGCCAAAGCCGCCCAATATCCATGTGGGGCGGGCCGATGCCTTTAGTCCGACCTTATATCCTGGGGGCGAAGTGGATTTAACGTTTACGGTGCCCAATAAGCCGGGCATATGGCAATATGGCTGTTTCGTCCAACATGACGTCCATTACCGCGTGGGGATGCGTGGAATCATCAATATTGTCAAAGCATAGGAGGATGGTTTGATGGGCAATGCACGGCGTTCCCAAGGCGTGCGCGACGGGCTGGGGCTGTTCGGCATTTGGGTCATCATGGGGTTGATTTTAGAATCGTTGGCCCATTATTGGGTGAGTCATACGCCCTATTACCAAGTGCAGTCGAAACAAGGGTTGGTATCTGTTCATGCCTTCGATGTCGTTGTCTACTTGTCGACGGCGCTTTTAGCATTCGTGGTGAGTTTTTTGGGGTTCGCAGTGATCCGTTATCGTCGACGCGCCGGCGAGACCGGGGACAGCGAGTTGCAGTTTCAGCGCAGCCCATGGTTCCAGAGGATTTGGATGGTCTTAAAGATCGCGATTGTGCTCGGCGTCTTTATGAATCCGGATTTGACTGGTATGGAGAAGTTGTGGGCCTATGGGCTTCCCCCGTGGAATAAAGGCGCGGTGGTTGTGGACGTGCAGGCTCGCCAATGGCAGTGGCGCTTCGGTTATCCCGGCTATGGACTGCCCCTCGATACCAAGACGAACGGGCGCGATGTCCTCGTGGTTCCTGAGGGCCGGCCCATTAAGTTCGTGCTTACGTCGCTTGATGTCACTCATTCATTTTATGTACCGGCTTGGAGCGTAAAAATGGATGTGATTCCTGGGGAAACTCGGGTGATGTATCTGACACCGACCAAGCTAGGCTCCACCCAAAAGGATCCCATGCTGCGCGTTCAATGCGCCCAGCTGTGTGGGGCGGGACACGCGTACATGGATGCTTACGTCAAAGTAGTGACGCCTCAGCAATTTCAACATTGGGTGAATCAACAGCATACGGCGTTGGCGGCGGCGCATTCGTAACCGGGTCGTCGTGGGAAATCTGAAAAATTTGAGGAGGGTATTCGCTCATGGCGCAAATTCCGTCGCATGAAACGGTTGAGCGACAGCATCGCGCGCTACAATCAGCAACAAACCGGCAACCGATGCCGCCGGTGATGCGTGGCTTTTTACTAGGGGCAATCGGATTTGTTCTCGGACTGGTCGTGATGTTCTTTGTTGACCGAGCTCCTGGAGCCCATCCGCCTGTCATCACCGAGCCATCCGTTACGGTGGGGTGGGTACTGGCGTTGCTTGGGTGGCTCGCGGGTGTTGGCGGATACGAGGCGGTGGTCCTTCCATGGTTGGGCTACGATGCCACGTATCGCGAATCACGAGGCTGGCGACGATATTTTGCGCTAAGCCTCGATAACAAGGTGGTTGGCATCCAATATCTCGTCGGATCCATTGCGACCTTTGGCATTGCCGGGCTAACGGCGATGGGCATTCGCGCCCAACTCCTCGGAGCGAACACGGGGTTTTTTGGTACGGATGTCGGGTATTTTTCGGCCGTCACCATTCACGGAGTGCTGATGCTCTTGGGTGTCGCCGTGGTCGGGTTTGTTGGCGGATTTGGCAATTACTTCGTTCCGCTGATGATTGGCTCTCGTACGCGGATGTACTCTCGACTTGGGGGCTTAGCGTTTTGGGTGTATCGGGCTGGGGTACTTACGGTATGCCTCATCCCCATTTTGGGCGGATCAACGGCTGGGCTCTGGGGATATGAGCCGCTAGCGAGCCAAGATCCGTCAGGTCAGGTCTTTTACTACCTGGGAATCTTTGC
>JAKBXD010000307.1 GCA_021840785.1 Pseudomonadota bacterium | reverse complement strand
CGGACCGTCCATCCGAATCATGTGGTGCTTTCCCTCAGATACCAGATCGGGGGTGAGATCATGGCGCGTACCTCCATAGGGTTTGCCAAGGATTTCCGCTTGGCTTCCGTCGGTGGCGGAAAGACCTCGCCCAATGCGGATCCCGGCGTAGCCAGCATCCGACGGGCCGACTAAAAATGCGCCAGCGCCATCGCCGAACAATACGGCCGTCGACCGATCATTCCAATCTAGTGCGTGAGTCAATAATTCGGTGCCAATCACCATGAGCTTCTTGCCGGAGGCCGCCAAAGGGCTCACCAGTTGCAACGTTTGAAGAAATCCCGCGCAGCCGCCGGTTAGGTCGATGGCCGACGCACCCCGAGCGTTCAACATCTCCTGGACGAAACAGGCGGTGGCGGGAGACCACATTTCCGGAGTGTCGGTACAGACAAACACCCAATCGAGATCCGTGGGATCAAACTCAGCGGCCTCAAGCGCTGCTTGGGCAGCACGGGCCGACACCGATGCCGTACTCTCGTCGGGACCGGCTGTCCGACGCTCACGAATACCGGTTCGGGTCCGAATCCATTCATCGCTAGTATCCATTCGCTCGCTTAACATGTCGTTCGTTAAAATATGGGGGGGCGCATACCCGCCCACCGCCCAAACGGTTGCCTCCGTCATGGATGAAACCTCCTGAGTGCTGTTTCGCGGAGGGGCGGTATTTTTCCTGCCTGGTAACAAAGACGGTTAGAAAACGGCCACCACACGCGTCAAGAAAAAAAGACTTGTCACGGATAAATTCCACCCCTCACTGTAGCACGTGGGGAAAAGCCGGTAAACTGGGCAGGACGAGAGTTTCACTTTAGGGGCAAAACCGGTAAAATAGGAGAGTCATGAACGAATGGAGGTGAGCCAAGTGTGGGAAGACTACTTGAACCTTGCGGTTCAGGATGTTCGAGACAAATATCAGGCACGACGTCTTAAGGCGCGGATTCGAGCCCAAATTTTAGAGTACTATGAGGAATTTTTAGCCCAGGGTGAGGAGTCCAACCATGCGTTGGCTCAGGCGCTCGAAGTGTTGGGCGACCCGGTCCAGTTGGGGGCAGCGCTCGCTCAACCCTTAAAGCAACAACGCGGATGGCTATGGCTTTTGTCAGTTGCCCAGTTGGTGTTGGGGGTTGGCATTATGCTCGTCAGCGTCAAGACGGAATCTTTTGCGGCGCTCGCCTTGGGTCGCATCATGGCTCTTTGGGGCATGGTATCAACAGGATTTCAGACCCATAAAAGTGGGCAGATTCTGAGCCATCTTCAACTTCTCCGTTGGCGGGTGCAGCGGGCCGGCCGGAGCGTAAGGCTTCGAGATTTCCTCCGCATGGTGGCGGTGGGGTTTTTCAGTGGACTTTTAGTCGCTTTGGTCGCCGGATTACCCTGGAATCTGGTGACGGCAGACACGTTTCATCCGGTGCTGGTTTCCACAGGAGGAGCCCTAGTGCTAAGCGGCGTGGCTGCTGCGGTGCCGTGGGTGATTATGCGTCGCCGTTTGGGCACCGCCTTTCATTGGGTAACATTGCAAGCATGGGCTGCGTTGAGCGGGGCCTTGGGAGCAACGCTGTTAGTACTCTGGAACCAGGGATTTGCTCCCCCGCCGCTATACAATTGGCAGCCGGATCTCTTAATTGTTGGAGGATGGATTTTTAACTTCTCCACATTGCGCTTGGTCGCCGGAGTCGCCACCCTGAAAGATCGGGGATGGATTGGCATGGATGATGATCGCACGCTCGCCTAAGCGTCTTGTGGTCATTGCTGGGGCGGGACCGGCAGGTTTGGCGGCTGCCTTGTGGGCGGATCGGCTAGGGATTCGACCGCTTCTTATGGAAGCGGAGGACCGCCCTGGTGGGCAACTCCTAAGCTATTCCCTGCCAGTGGTGGATTTGCCCGGATTTCAGGCGGCCCCGGCCTCGGCTCTTATCGATACCTTAGTCCAGCAGCTTCGGGACCTCGACGCGGAGCCACACTTGGGGATGTCAGTGGTTGACTGGGACGGTACGGAAATTCGCCTGGGGGACCCACTTCTCACAATCAAGGCGGATTGGTTTTTTTATGCCCCGGGGCTTCGTCCCCGGGTTCTTCACATCCCTGGTCGGAAATGGATTAGCACCGAATCGGTCAGCGAGATAATCGAAGGACCCCCGGGAACTGTCCTCGTGGTGGGAGCCGGCGATCGGGCCGTCGAAGGTGCGATTCGTCTAAGCGAGCACGGCCATCAGGTCACGTTGCTCTGCCGCTCTGAGGAACTTCGGGCCCGGCGCGAATTTCGCGAGCGGCTTTTGTCTACGTCGGTACATGTGGCTCGCAATACACGGTTGATTCGGATTGAGGAATCTGGGCGCGGCCGGCGCGCATGGATTGAAGGTTCCGACGGCGTTCAGGAATGGGAAGGCGAGCGTGTGTTGGTGCGAATTGGCATGGAACCGCGGGTATTGCCTTCGTTGGCAGCTGTGCATGACGGGGTGGCATATCCCCAAAGGCTTCGGATGAGTATTGTGGGAGATGCCGCTCTTCCCGTACCGGATCGCAGTCTGGTCGCGGCCATGGCCTCCTCCATGCGGGCGGTGAAGGCGGCCTTACACCAATTGGGGGAATTGTAGATGCCGCTTAAAGATATCGTCATGGGACACCTTGACGTGCTTTTTGTCGGCTACAATCCGGGCATGAAATCAGAAAAGACGGGTCATCATTTTGCCGGTCCGGGGAATCTCTTTTGGGCGCTTCTAGCGGATGCGGGCCTTACTGGTCAGCGCCTCACCTATCAATCCGACGACAAACTTTTGGTGTGGCGCATGGGAATTGTCAACCTAGTGGATCGGGCGACGCCCGGGACCGCGGACTTGGAGGCCGATGAGCTGGTTCGCGGTGCTGACCGCCTTCGCGTGCGGCTGGCAGAGCTTCAACGCAAGGTGGTCGCATTCTTAGGCAAAGACA
>JAKBXD010000306.1 GCA_021840785.1 Pseudomonadota bacterium | reverse complement strand
AAACGCGATTGCACTATGTGCGAGATTGGACCTACGATGAGGATCGATCACAAGTTCGCACGCAGCAAGGTCCCCAGGTCATGGCGACGCTAAGGAATACCGCCATTGGACTATTGCGTCATCTCAAGCTACCCAACATTAGTCGAGCCGTGAAGCACCTGGACCGCCATCCCGAGCAAATCGCGGCGCTCGTCGTCCTCGGGTAATCCGTCCTCGAATCTCCTCGCCAAGCGCCCGGCCGTCGGCCGGGTTACCGCCATGCCCACGATCGGAGAACCTGCCCGCCCAAGGGCCCTTCCCCTGGGACGACTCATGACGAAACGCATATTGGTCTTGTTACCGCAATATTCTGTGCAGTACTTTGCCGTTACCTTGGCAGGGGGACCGCGTCCACGCCATCGACCAGCAGCATGATATATTACGAGACTCGCTTTATGCCAGTCTACCGCTCTATCTCCGGATGCCGGTGTTGGTGACCTATGCACGGGTATCCCGCGATGTGGCCGTCTGGCGACAGCTGATGCAAACCTATCGGATGTTGGGGGCGGAGGGGTGGATCGCGCGCCTCTTGCCGGAATAGCAGGCGGTAGAGCCCGATGCGGCTCCCCACATCTCTCCCATCATGATATGAGTCATGGGGCTGCAAAGATTAGCGCTCGCGATCGTCTTCTGGAGCCAGAAAGTCCTGGAGGGTCAGCGCCAGCCTCGGGAGATCTTCGGTCGCCACGGTCCACACCCGCTCGATTTGGATCTCATCATAGCCGTGGATGAGGATATTGCGCATCGCCTTCATTTGCGACCAGGGCAAAAGATCGGCGTGCACCGCACGAAATTCTGGCGTCAGGCGCTTCGCCGATAATAGTAATTTGATGCATCACCGCCGACTGGGTAACTCTAAGGCCCCCTAAGACACGTGGACAACCGCAACGCTTAGAGAACCACGACTAGATGCGGAGCGCTGGGCATGATAGGCTGAAACGCCCAGGCCACAACCCTCTGGCCCTGGCCCTTGATATCGTGCCCAGAGAGGCCCCGGGTCTAGTCGTGCGCGTATTGTCTAGAATTAGGGTGTTGAACCGGTGAAAGGCTACAGTTAGGCAGGGCGCTTCGCAAGAGACCAGCGAGCCGATCGACCACGCCATGAGGGGTCCAGGTGCGATATGATGTCCGTCCATTGTAATACCGATCGACCGCAGAGGGCGACGTCCGCCCGCGTCATTGCCTTGACGTAACCCGGCAGGCCGTCGTGTGCGCGTCATTCGCCATGGGTTCGTGCCAGTCGTCGTCCATGGGCGTGGTGATCGGGTATTGCGTAAAGAGATCGTCGGGGCTCAAAGCGGGGATAACCTCGATAAGTAGGCGTCGCGCACCGGTCACCCGCACCATTAAGAGTTGGCCCTCTTCTAAATGCAGTTGCTGTCGAATGTCGCGCGGTACTGTCATCATGCCGCGCCGCTGCAGCCGTACGATGGCCACGGTATATTCCCTCCTCTTCCGTCATCACGAAACTTTACGTTCAGTATGCCACGAACACCGCTTTGGCGACTGCCTGGTCGTCGCGACGGAATTCAAGACGTGCTGGAGGTCGTTCGGCGTCCGGATCTCCGAAGTTCAAAAACGGTCGTTTGTGAGACTTGGGTCAGACATTGCCTTCCAATGCGAAAAACATCAGTTTGACGGTATCAAAACGGCGACTCGAAATGTGGGTCTCAGGAATAGACAAGGCTTATGGTTTTGCGACAATTGCGTCAGAGGGGAAAGCTATGCCGATCGAACATGCCCCGTCTCCACCACGGACCCTGACCGGATGTCCGCGATGCGATGTCTGGCAGTTATGCTGACCGGCCAGGGGCCATTGACGAATGAACGGCTGAGTCATCCCCAGTTTTCTCTCGGAAATAGTCGGAATATTCATCTCAAAGGAATTGGTGGCCTCCATAGCGAAAGGAATTGTGTTACGCAAGTCTTTCGAGGAGGTCCACCATGATTCAATTATCATCCATCACGACGTGGTTTGCAACGCACGGTACGTTGCGAAAATCTCAACGGACCACGATCGCGGCCCTTGCGTGGGCGCTCATGCAGAATCCCGTCTTGGGCATCGCCGCCATGGGACGCAGTTTGGCGATGGCGGGGAATACCACCGCAAAACACGCGATAAAACGCGTCAATCGATTTTTGGGTAACGGCGGAGTCGATCTCGAGGTCGCCTGCGGCGACCTGATCAGGACGGTGGTGGGTAGCGCCCAGGAAGTCGTCCTCACGTTGGATTGGACGGATCCAAAAACCAAGGACGGCCAATTCCAAACGCTTAGTATCAACCTCCGAGCCCATGGACGCGCCCTGCCTCTCCTCTGGAAAACCGTCCGCAAGACGGATCTCAAAGGACGGATGCGCGAATACGAAGAAGCCTTGTGCGCGAAAGCGGCCGCGTTGCTCCCGGCCGGGTGCCAGGTCATCCTCTTAGCGGACCGTGGCTTTGCCACGGTGCAATTTTTTCGCTTTTTGGACGGATTAGGCTGGGATTGGGTGATTCGTAGTAAAGGTGATATCTTGGTTCGCTGGAAAGGCACCTGGGTTCCGCTCGCGTTGTTGGGGAAGGGACGTCCCGTGCACCACGATGGCGCCGTCGACTATGGCAAGAAGGCAGCGGGCGGTTCCTATGCCGGGCGCCTCGTTGTCTATGCCGACGCGACCCATACGGACCCTTGGTTTCTTCTCATCTCCGACGGCCTCCAGGATCGGTCTTGGGGGACCCTGGTCGCCCTGTACGGTCAACGCTTTACCTGTGAAGAATCGTATAAAGATCAAAAAAATGATCCCTATGCGGGCTTTCACATGGACTGCGTGAAACTCGGCACGGAAAATCGCTGGGATCGGTTATGGCTGGTGTTTGCCTGGGCGTATTATTGGCTGAATGTGGGTGGATGGGTGGTCGAACACCGAGGAGATGCACGCCATTGGC
>JAKBXD010000305.1 GCA_021840785.1 Pseudomonadota bacterium | reverse complement strand
GGAAAGCCGCTGGTTTCCGTACCAAATCGAGCCTCTACGCCCACTTCTCTAGCAAAGAAAGCCTTACCGCCACGCTTTTGGGGAAAGTCCTAGCCGAAGAAGCTGCAGCGCTGACTCCGTACTTGAAGCCCGAATCCCACGCGAATCTAAACGACGTACTTGACTTGGCAGAACAGTTGACACTGTGGGGCTTGCTGCATCAAGCCGCGTACCGGTTTTGTTTCCTGCAATGGCATGGGGATGTCCCCCGCTTGCCTATCGCAGACAGTGCCATGGAGGACGCACACCATTGGGTGACGAACGTTATCCGCCGCATTCAGCGCGAAGGGGGCCCAGTGCGACCGATGGAACCCGACTTCTTGGTGGCGGCTTGCAACGGCCTCATTAATCAGGTGATCCTGGATGCTCATGACACGGGACCTGACGAAATGGCACGCTTGGCACGCCAAACGCGCGAATTATGTCAGGCCATCATTTTCGCATGATTTTTTTGTTGCATAACACGACCGACCGTTCGGTCACGAAAAGGAAGTTTTCGCCATGAAATGTGTCATACTAGGTGCTACGGGGCGGCTCGGGCACCACCTAGTGAGCGAATGTATCTCGGCCGGCGATGAGGTGGTGGCGGTAACGCGGGTAGGCGCGTCGCAGGGCACCCCCCCAGCGGTACGTTGGGCGACATTGCAGCCGGAAGATGTCGCGAGCCATCATCGCTTGTTCGCGCATACCGACTGCGTGCTAGACGCGCGAAACCAACGCTATGACGATTGGAGTCGATATCCTGCCATGATTGCGAACACTGTGGCCGCGCTACAGGATACATACGCGCACTACGTGTATGTCGATAATCTCTACCTGTATGGGCGCCCTACGACGGCTACGCCTGTGGACGAAACGACGGCACGCAAACCTGTGAGTACCAAGGGAAAGATACGTCTCGAGGTCGAACAACAGTTGATGCGGATCATGGGGGATCACCCGATTACCATTGCCCGATTCCCGGATTTTTACGGCATTTCCACGGACCCACTGCCCAAAAGCCTAAGATGGTTCGGACCTCCAGCACTGGCCCACCAATTCGTTCACATCCCCGACGCTGCTCACGCGGTGCGATTGCTAGCCAAAGACGTGCAGACGGCGGGCGACGTGTGGCATATCACGGGGGCCCCTCCGATTACCGGATATCAATTACGAGACATCGCGCGAGAAGTCACTGGACGCGCTACCCGCCTCATCGTGATGAGCCCAGGCATAGTTCGGTTGATGGGTCTTGGCTTGACACCTGCGCGCGGACTTGTCGAAACGCAGTATCTTTGGCGGGCGCCAGTCTTGTTGGATGCGACCAAGTTTGGTACCCGATTCGGCACCCAATTCATCCACTCCCATCGGCAGGCGGTGCAGGAGATTATGGCCAGGAAGTGCTAACGCGAAGACCGCATCAGCGTCGCCGAAAACATTGGTTCAGGATGGCCCGCGTCAGGATTCCTGTGCTGGCTCCCACGTGGGATCAGTGGCCTTGAACCCCGAGCCAAGTCCTGGGGCTTAAAAAAGATACACCCGGGGGGGAAAGCGAAGGATTTAATGATATTAGCCCAAATGCCCCGTTAAAGGACCCGTCAGCACTTGTTCAAGCACGTGGCCTGTCTGCGCACTCACGATGAACAAACTAGCACTATAGGGAGAGGACGCTAACTGAGACCACTGGTTAGGAATTCCTGACACCGCGACTAACCACAGGTTTTGGTTGCCAATTTTCGGTACCACGGATCGCGCATGCTCTAACCGCACACTCGTGACAGTAATGGGCATGGTACGGGCAGATGCCGGATACAACTTATCAATATAGGCCATGGTCGACGCAATCGCTGTAGCCCGAGACGTATTCACTCCAACCCCTAATGTTGTAGTCAGTGGGGTAGCCGCCAAATCAGTCGGGACATAGGTATTCATATTGATTGGTCGTGACGCTGCGCTAACTTTCGGTGCCACGACGGGCCCGAAAAGGAACCACACGCCGACACCCGAAACGACACTTAGTCCTCCGATTATTCCCCACCATTTATTCTTCATGGATTAGCCCCCCAATTTCTGCTATCCCAGACTTGAACGGTATTGTTAAAGGGATAATACACATTCTGGTATTGCCCGTTGTTTATCGTTGCGACCGCATAGTTTGTCGATTGTAAAGAATGTCCACCATCTACCAAAATATTTGAAAACACAAAATGATTTCCCGGATCCCCCGCATTATAGTCACCCGGATAATGCACCTCAGTATCAACATAATTATAATATGGGCGCCATCCTGAATTTCACCTCCCTATAATCATTATCATTAAATTCTGCGTTGCCTGATAAATACCTCTTTTATAGATATGCCAAATTTGCATGAGGTTACAATGCCGATGTACTGCCGGTGAATGGTATCAAAAACACCGTTAAATCTATCCAAACCATAGAGAGTTTGCTACAGTAAAAACCAAAAGAAGCGCAAAAAATTGGCGAGAGGCCCCACCCTGCAAGGTCTGCCTCTCCCCGTCGCCCTCAGTATAATCAGCGGGGACGTCGGTATGCAAGAGGAAATTTCTCTAGGGTGGGGCCTTCCAGATCGTTTGGGAGGTCTTTTTTCATGGCTCCATCCCCTTATCGTTCCCCGCCGTCACCCCGCATTACTCACGATGTACCGCCTTTTCCATCTCGTATCGAGTAATTTGATAGCCGTGCCGTTCATAGAGGCGGACGGCATTGTGATTAGTGGCGGTGACGTAAAGCCGCGCCACGCTGAGCCCTTGCTGTTCTAAAAACCAATGCGCCTTATCCAGCAGAAGTTTGGCGAGTCCTTGATGGCGGTAGGGCTCACAAAGGTAGACCTGATCAATCGAGCCAAATGTGCCTTGTAAATCCATCCGAATCGCCACCCAGATGAATCCGAGAAATTGATCGCCTTCCTCTAAAATGAAGATGCCATTTTCAAATG
>JAKBXD010000304.1 GCA_021840785.1 Pseudomonadota bacterium | reverse complement strand
TTCAAGAATGAGATTGGCAATTTGGTCGATAACCTGCATAATTGCAGATTTCGCCCTTCTTAAGCCGGTCCCTTTACAGAAGAGGTGTATAAATGGCTTAGGGATGTACAGTCATCGTGTATACGAAGCGATAGACGAACCGAATGGGAAGGGAAATTTGGGTGAGCCGCGAATACACTTAAGAATACAGGTGGGGTGGACATGCAATCCTTGCGGGTATCGGCCGCGTCCAGGCCCAAAGCGGTGGCGGGCGCAATTGCCGCCGTAATTAAAGAATCCGGCCTCTTGGAAATTCAGGCCGGGGGAGCAGGAGCCGTCAATCAAGCGGTAAAAGCGATTGCGATCGCGCGCAGCTTCTTGATCGAGGAAGGCTTAGACCTGTTTATGCGTCCGGAGTTTGTTGAGGTTGCCATTGACGGAGAAATGCGGACCGGGCTTCGGATGGTGGTAGAATCGCACTAGCGATCCCCCTGATATACATTGCCCTGGCTTTGCCTTGGCCCAAAGGAGTTCTGTCGTGTATTTAAGAAGGATTCAAATGTACGGATTCAAGTCATTCGCCAAGGACGTTCAGTTGGAGATGACACCCGGTATTACGGCTTTGGTGGGGCCTAACGGGGGTGGCAAATCCAACGTGGTGGATGCCATTCGCTGGGCTTTGGGCGAACAGCGACTTCGAGATTTACGGGCTGAGCGTTGGGAAGATCTCCTACATCAGGGCGGTCCTGGTCGGGTGGCTGCCCGCATGGCAGAGGTCCAGCTTGAGTTCGACAATCATGATGGGGAAATGCCTTTATGGCCGGAATCTTTGACGATCACCCGCCGCTATTATCGCAGTGGGGATTCGGAATATCTCATCAACGGGCAGTCGGTACGCCTCAAGGATATCGCCGACCTTTTTCTTGATAGCGGACTCGGACGCTTTAGCTACGCGATTATTAGCCAAGGGCGGGTCGAGGGGGCACTCATGCAAAAGCCCACCGAGCGCTTGGAACAACTGCAGGAGGCGGCGGGCGTTTCGCGCTACAAGGTCAAGAAAAAAGAAACCCAAGGGCACTTGGCGGAAACGGAAGCGAAGCTAACCCGGTTGGGTGATCTACTCGACGAAGTGGGTCGGCAAATGGAGGAAGTTCGTGAGAAGGCTGAAGCAGAATCCCGGTACAAGGCGTGGGAAGCTCTTCGCCAAGACTGGCAAGGTCGCCTTGACTACACGGAGTACCATCGGGCCATGGAAAAGAAGGCGCGTCTTACCGAGCAACTTCGCCGTCTCGATGAGGAACGGCAAGCCTTGGCGGCGGAGCTGGCTCAGGTGGTGGATCGGGGGGCGGCCGTTCGTGGAGAGATAGCCCAGTTGCAATCGGAAGGCGATGGTGAGCTCCAGGCGTTAAACCGGCTCACCGAACAGCAAACGGCGCTTCGCCTCACGGAACGCGAATTAACTAGCCGCATCGCTCATTTGCAAGAAGAAGCGGCCCAACTGACGGAGAACTTGACCGTGCTATCCCGGCAAAAGGATGATCTTCAACAAGAGCGGCCGGACGTGGGGGCCATAGCTCCCGAAGCCAGCGAACTGGCTGGAAATTATGAAAAGCTTAGTCAGGAGCTTCGTGGGCTCGAGGTGCAGCGGCAAGAGCTCCGTCGTCGTCTCGATGGCTTGGAGGCTAATTTGGCTGGGGAGCAGGAGACCCGTCAACGCCTCGAACAGCGGTTGGCGCGTCTTCGGGGTATGCTTCGCATGGGCGATGACCAGGGGACAGTCATGGAGGTGCTGGCCCACCGCCACGAGGAGGCCAAGCGGCTCGAGCACGAGGTGCAGCAGTTGACAGCCGAAGTGGTCAAACTGACGGAAGAGCGCACCCGGCTCAAGACATTTTTGGGGCAAACGGAACAGGAAGTCTATAGCCTTCGCCACCAACTGGCGGGGCGCCAAGCGCGACTCCGAGCGTTGCACCAATTAGAGGCCGAGGGCGAGGGATTGGCGGCCGGTGTTCGCGCCGTGTTGCGGGGGCAGCATCAAAACCAGTTAAGCGGTGTCATAGGCACGTTGGGAAGTCTTATGAAATCAGAACCGGAGCTGAGCTTAGCCATCGAAACCGCCCTCGGGGGGTCCCATCAGGATGTCGTCGTGGAAAGTGAACCGCACGCTCGGCAAGCGGTGCGCTTTCTCAAAACGGGCTCCTTAGGGCGGGCGACCTTTCTGCCCTTAGACACCGTGCGCGCCGCCCGGGTTTCGGCCGAGGACTATCGCCGCATGTCGCGGGAGGCGGGGGTGGTTGGCTGGGCGGCCGATCTGGTCTCCTATGACCCGGCCATTCGGTCGGCCGTTTACCATGTGCTGGGGCGGGTGTTGGTGGTTCAGTCACTAGAGGATGCTAGCCGTCTCGGACCTCTTCACCAGTTCCGCTACAAAATGGTGACGTTGGACGGTCAGGTCGTTCACGCCGGCGGTGCCATTACCGGGGGGAGCCGGGGACGGCATTCCACCAGTACGCGTCGGGTGGAGTTGGAGGAATTGACGCGCCGGATCACCGAAGAACGCCAGGTGGTTGCAGCCAAAGAGGAACTCCTCACCTCGACGCGTGAAGAATTGGACGAATTAGATCAAGCCACGGACGCTGCCCGGGAATTGTTGTCCGATCGCCGCAACCACTTTGTGAATATGCGCCAAGAGTTGACCTTGGATGCGGAGGTGGGCGACCCGTTCGAACTGACGGCGGAGATGGCGCGGCTGGATAACAAGATTGGCGCCCTAGCAGGAGAACGTGAGGACCTCCGAGCCCAATTGGCCGACCTGTCAGAGCGCCACCGGGAGCGCGAGCAATCTGTGCGTCAGTTGGAGGCGGCCATTCGAGAACGGGAACAGGGCCTTCGCGAACAGCAATTAATTGCCGAACGTATTGACCAGGAAATTCTCAGGATTAACGAACAGGAGGCCCGGGCTCGCCAGCGCGCGGAAGACAACGCGAAGGCGCAAGCGGCTCAGGAAGAG
>JAKBXD010000303.1 GCA_021840785.1 Pseudomonadota bacterium | reverse complement strand
CGGAAGGGGTTGGTGGACCCACACCAGCGCAAGGCCACGTCCTGTGGCCACCGTAAGCGTGGGCCGTGGGATGCCTTCCTCCTCGAGGATATCTTTACAGAGTGCCCAGATGCTTTCCGGAGGCTTGTCCGCCCACTGGGCCACTTTGTGAAAGTCCAAGTCCACCCAGAGCGCATCCAATTGCCAGAGGTGGGCGATCTTTCGTGGGCCTTTGAAGCGATTTTGGCTCAGATAGACTTCCGGAGCGCCCGCCAGTTCGCGTACGGCCCAGGGGAGTTCCGCCACTTTGAGCCGCGTCTCGAGCCATCGACCTTGATCGCGCCGAGCCACGGTGACCAGTCCATGGACCCCCTCCGCATAGGGGTGCAGGATAGCGGCATGTTCTTCCGGACTCTGAATCAACGCATACTTGCGCCGCGCCGCGTCATCTGCTAATCTGGTGCTCACAAACGAGCCTCCCTCCGGGGTGGTCAAAAAATAATGTCTTAGAAAAGCGGCGGTGCTGGGGAGCAATGCGCCGTTTTTCTTTGTCGAAAGCACAAAAAAATCTGCCGCGAGCCTCGCGCCAGACGATCCACATTGTACCGTGTTGTTGGAAAAGGGTGCTTGTCCAACCCCCAGCCCTCGTGGTAAATTAAGACCAAGGTGGGGATACGGTCTGGGTCTGTCGCGAGACTCAGCCGAGGAGCCGGGGCGGTGTTTCTAGCACCGTCCGATTTCTTTTTTGCGCTCCAAAAGCCTTTGAGTTGGATCATAACGCGGCATTCAGAGCTTGTCTACCAAAATCTTCCCCACGAGGATATTAATTGCACCCTCACGTATACGGTATACGGCCTACGGTTTACCGTGTACGATCGACTAAGAACTGCTCGATCGCTTGCGTGATGGCCGCCGAGCGACTGGTACCGGTCTCGGTGCACCAAGCCGCTAGGCGTTCCCACACCGCGTTGTCGCAATGAAACGTCCGGCGCCGATGCGTGGCATCCCAGGATGACGCGGCTGGGGCCTCAGCAGGAGCCTCCGGAGTACCCGACGTGGCTGGAGTCGGAGGCACGGGGGTCGTTTGGAACATTTTCTCAATCCCAGATTGGGCTAGGGTGGGACGTTTAGGTGAGGCCATAATGGGCTAATACCTCCTCCATGAGTTGATGGTAGCCGACAGCTCCGGGGTTTTGCGGCGCATAGGCCACCACGGGTTTCCCGGTCATCCCGGCCTCCTCGAATCGGACGGACCGCGCGATGACGCTCTCAAAGACGGCAATCCCTTGCGGGGGAAATAATCGACGCAGTTCTTGCATGACGTCCGTGTGATGAGCTAAACGCCGGTCATACAGCGTGCCCACGATACCGAGAATCTGCAAGGCAGGGTTGATCTGTTTTTGCGTCATGCGGACGCTCCGGAGTAGCAGCTGCAGTCCCCGCAGGCTTAGATAGTTGGTACCGACCGGAATCAACACCGCTTCTGCCGCGGCAAGAGCGTTAATGGCGAGAATACCAAGCGTCGGGGGGCAATCAATCAGGATGAATTCGAAATCCTCTTGGAGGGGGCTTAACGCCCGTTTGAGCGCAAATTCCCGTTGGTACTGCGCATTCAGATCCATCTCAGCGGCCGCCAAGTCTAAATTGGCCGGAATGAGGGCAAGCCCGGTTAATTCTACCGGACGCGGACGTAGCGCACGATGTTGTGGATGATCTGGCGGCAAGACCATGCCCTCGTAAATCGTCTCACCGGCTAGGGCGTCCGGATCGAAGCCTAAACTGATGGTCAGACTGCCTTGAGGGTCCAGATCCACCGCCAAACAGGAATGCCCCGCCGCGACGAGCTCCCACGCCACATTGGCCACGGTGGCCGTCTTCCCCACCCCACCTTTTTGATTCACGACGGCAATGACATGACTCAACGTCTTATGCTCCTTTCACGTACACGGTCTACCGTATACGGTGTACGGTCCACGGTTTACGGTATGGGTCTTACCCCATTATTCGCGGACTACGCTTCGGACTCCTGCCATTCCACATGTGTTAATAAATATTTATTTTCGGTCTTTTCAGGTATACGGTCCACGGTACACGGTAAACCGTAGACGGTTTTAATCGCAGGTATACCCATGTATACTAATGTGTGCAAGGAGGTCGTGACAAATGGCAGGGAGCACCATGCGACGGGCGACCGTAGAAAAAGCGATTCAAAAGACCCTCCAAATTGCGGATGGAGAAGAACGCGTCCATTCGGGTCATCCTAAAGACGCTCAATTGGCTCGCCAACGTGCGCAAGCCATGCGTTTCGCATTAGAATGTTTTTGCCGTGAACTGGATATATCCATAGGCCACCGTTCCCTCGATGAAACGAGGGGGCTGGAAAAGGTTCTATGAATCAGGATAAACCATTGAAAGGAGGGGCGTTCCGTGTCCGAAAACGCTAAAAAGATGCCCCGTGCGCATCATGGTACAGTGAAACGCGGGTCTATCCCCGCCGCACGAAGTATGACTCGTTCGACCAAGGCGACTCGAGAGACAGCCGTCTTACAGCCCGCGCGCCGCATTCCCGCTCAGGATGCCATTCAGCTGATGGCCACATTGGATAGTTTGGGTGGGGAAATGAGCGAAAAAGAATTGCGCATATTGTCCGAAACACGCCCCCGCACAGGCCCGTGGCAAAACCCAGACAAGGATTAACGTGCCGCGCCGTATGCGATACCAGTGTGCTGGTGCCGCCACACTCTCGACGCGCTTTGCATCTGGCGGCCTCCAATGGCCTATTCCAGCCCATTTGGTCCCCTTGGATTATCGGTGAGTTATACCGCGTCCTCACATGGAAATGGATCGAAAAGCATGGAAGGACGGATGCGTCGTGGGCCGCATGCTCAAGGGCCGCCAACACCATGATGCGTTTGTTGCAAGACCGATGGGAACTGGTGAGCATTCCCGAACCATGGCCTGCCGCTTGGCCGCAGTTGATAGACGCCAACGATTTCCCAATGTGGTCAACCGCA
>JAKBXD010000302.1 GCA_021840785.1 Pseudomonadota bacterium | reverse complement strand
CGGACGGGCGCAGCCCGCCCGCGTCTTTAGCGCCATGGCGGCCCAAGCCTACGTTCGAGAAGCCATTACGTTAGACGGTAGCCATTGGGACCGCACCTCCTGTTCGCTCATGGGCGACTATCCAGGTACCGACACCGCCCGCGTCAAGCCGGCGCACGGCCATTCCAAAGCCCACCGACCGGATTTGAAGCAACTCCTGCTCACCTTGTTTGTCAATCGCGAAGGGGTTCCGCTGTTTGGTACCGTCGAATCCGGTCAGCGTTCCGATAAAACGCTCAATGGGGAGATGTTGCACCGCTTGGTGAAGGCGATGGCGCCTGAGCCGTTGGCCCAACTGATTTATGGGGCGGACTCGGCACTGATCACGGGTCCTAACCTGGAGCGTTTGGCGTGCCAACAGATCGCGTTGGTGTCGCGCTGCCCCGAAAGCTTTGGGGTCGTCCGCCAGGTTAAGGAACAGGCGTGGGTCCAAGACGCCTGGACTCCCTTAGCGAAGTTTGGTCAGCGCCGCGACGCGGCGCAATACTGGGCCTCCGAACATCAAGCACCGATCGAGGAACGCACCTACCGTCTGGTGGTCTATCGATCCAGCGCGTTGGATCGAAAACGTGGGCACACGCTAGACCGCGAGATAGGTCCATCGCGAAAGGCCATGGAAGCCTCCGCCAAAGCGTTGGGTCAACAGCGATTTGCCTGTGAACAGGACGCGACCACCGCGTGGTCGCAATGGCAAAAGGACTGGGAGCATGGCTGGTATTTCGCCACCGCTACGATCCGATCCGAAACGCAATATACTCGGCCTGGACGGCCCCGAAAGGTTCCGGAGATACGACCGAAAGCTGGTGGGTCGAGATCGTCATGGGCGCGGTGCGCCAAGACCGTAAACAGCAGGAACTCGAACGCCGCGGAACGTTCGTCCTTATTACCACCGTGTCTCAGGAGCGCTTGTCTTCCGAGGAATTATTGCGCGAATATAAATCCCAAACCAGCGTGGAACGTCATTTTCACTTCGTCAAGGATCCGTGGTTCGTAGACGGCTGGTTTCTCAAAAAAGCGGAACGCCTGGAAGCCTTAGGCTATGTGATTCTCTTGGCCTGTCTGCTCTATCGTCTCGTCGAACGTCGCGTCCGCCGATCGGGACTTTCCATTCCATCACCCTCCCGTTGGATGCTAACGCATCCGACCGGGCGTGAGGAGAGGATTTCGGTCCCGATAGCTGCGAGCGACCTACTGAAAAGCCTGTCGCGCATGCGTGGTACAAAAACGGACAGCACACGATATTGTGCCAGAAAGAGGCAAAAGTTGTGGTTGATCAGCAATGAGCAGAGTATCAAGAAAATGAGTGGACGCTCTAGTGCCAAGGCGACCGGAAACAGAACGAGGAGTAGCCAACTAATCTGGCCAAACCCGATCGAATTCGCGGGTTAAGCCCCGCCGATATTGGCGAAACACCATATTTTTCAACCAGCGGGCGCTAAAACCCTGAACGGATAGGCCGCCATGGTAAACCCAGCCTACTCCCTGGCCAGGGTTGAGTGCTACCAACATTCCTCGGATGTGAGGGTGAAATTCCGGAACGTCCCCGTCCTGTTTGAGACGACTGGCAATGACGCTGCCCACATAGGCTCCTGCTTGCTCGGCCAACTGCGCCGTTTGCGGAAGCCGTTGCCCCCGATCCTCGATCTGCCACAGGTCACCCGCTACGTAGACATGGGGTAGAACCTGCCCAGTCGGGTCGGCCACGGGATAGCCTTGGCGATCCAAGGGAAGATCCGTCTCCGATAGCCATGTAGGCGGACCTATGCCACCAGCCCAGATGAGGATGTCGTAAGAGAGGTGCTTGCCGCCCGCGACGATTCGGCCCGCCGAAACTTCAGACAGTTTATGATGAAGATAGAAGGTGACCCCGGCTCCTTTGAGCCGGCGATGGGCATATGACGCCAGACCGGGTCCTAGTCCGGGCAACAGGCGGGTCGACGCCTCAACCAGACTTACGTGATGGCGGGGAGCAAGTACCCCTGCCACCTCGACTCCGGTAAGGCCGCCACCCACCACCACGACTTGCTGATTTTTCCCCTTATCCAGGTCCCGCTTGATTCTCTGAGTGTCCTGAGCCGTCTTCAAAGGCAGGGCCAGGGCCTTCAGCCCGGGAACCGGAGGGAAGCGGGGCACGGTACCAACCGCCAGGATCAGCCAGTCGAAGGCTACCTGCTCGCCAGACTGGAGCAAGACCGTACGCTGAGCTACTCTGATGCCAACAATTTGATCGGCAATTCTGGTCACCCGGGCGTCCTTTAGCAAGCGGTCATAGGACAAAACGTGGCGAGCAACGCTTTTTCCCGGAGCTAGCGCCTCGGGCAACTCCGGCACTAGGGTGTGTCCGGGTTCGGAATCGATAAGCGTAAGTCTGCCTCCGGCCTGATTCAACAGGCGGCTTAGCGCCGCTAAGCCAGCATACCCCCCGCCAGCCACAACGATCCGATCGGCCATGTCATCACCCCTCGCGCTTAGCATGTCTAGACAGGCTAACTCTGATGCAGATTACCAGGCCGGACCGAATCGTCGAGCTAGAACCTCATCGGCATGAGCTAAATTGGCCACGACCATGTCAGCCCCCGCCGACTCAAGTTGCTCGACGCTGTAATGCCCCGTCGCGACCGATAAGCAGGGGAGGGAGATCTTATGGGCTCCCTCGATGTCTAATGGGGTGTCACCAATGACGACGGCCGATTGCTCGAAAGACGCCGCGTAATACTCCTGGGCGTTAGCTAAGGCTCGTCTCATGACTTGACTCCGTTCAGGGCCGTCTTCACCAAAGCCTCCCACCGGAAAAAATCCTGCCATTTGGTGGGCACCCAACTTGAGATAGGCACCCTGGCGAAAGTTTCCCGTACCGAGAGCCAGAGCCAGGGTCTCGCGGAGGGCGGCACGTTGCACAAATGCCTTGGCCCCGGCTATAGCGTGACCCGGGTGCGACTTGAGTTCGTCGGCGAGA
>JAKBXD010000301.1 GCA_021840785.1 Pseudomonadota bacterium | reverse complement strand
CCGCTTTAACTTAAGTTCGGCGGCCCTGATCAAGGATAACCACATTGCCGCCGCGGGCGGCATCGAGCCCGCTGTGCGGGCCGTGAAACATGCCCTAGGCCCCATGGTCTATATTGAAGTCGAGGTCGACCGCCTCGATCAGATTGCCGAAGCGTTAAGCGCTGGGCCATCGGCCATCTTGCTTGATAACATGGACGTACAAACGCTCACCAAGGCCGTGGCCTTGATCGATCGCCGCGTCTTTACCGAGGCCAGCGGAGGCATCCGCCCCCATATGGTTCGCGCCATTGCCGAAACGGGAGTCGACGCCATCTCCTTAGGATGGCTCACCCATTCGGCGCCGGCCGTAGATATTGGCGCCGAATGGGAGGCCCCAACCCATGGATAGATTGCCCGTTCTGGTTATCGGATCCGGCATCAGTGGCCTGACCACGGCGCTCACCTTAGCCGAAGCCGGACAACCCGTCGTCATCGCGGCCAAAACGCCATGGTCTGAGAGTAATAGTGGGCTGGCCCAGGGCGGCGTCGCTGCCGCCTTGAGTCCCGGCGACCATCCTCGCCTGCATGCGGAGGACACCCTTCGGGTTACCCGAGGTTTAGCCGACCCCACGCGCGTGGATATTCTAACCAGCCAGGCCGCCAGTGCCGTTCAACCGTTCATTCAATCACGGGTACTCGCCCTCGGTCCCGACGGCGCTCCCAAGTTTTCGCAAGAAGCGGGGCATCAGCGTGCCCGTATCGTCCATGCCCGTGATGGCCTTACCGGGCGCGCCTTGATGGGCCACCTCATCCGAAAAGCGCAAAGCTATTCTTCCATCCACTGGCTCGATGGAAAGGTCGTGGGCTTAGCGGCCGAAAATCATCAAGCCGAAGGAGCTTACTATCGCAGCCCTGCGGGCGATTTGGACTATTTGGCGGCGACCGCCGTCGTTCTGGCCAGCGGTGGCATGGCGGGGCTTTACGCCACCTCCTCCAATCCTGACAGCACCTCCGGCGACGGCTTGATCTTAGCCTATTTAGCCGGAGCCACGCTGGCCGACCTCGAGTTCGTACAATTTCATCCCACCGTCCTAGCCACGAAGGGCCCAGGCCGCCGTCTTCTGCTCACGGAGGCCCTGCGCGGCCTTGGGGCCCACCTGCTCAACGCCGCCGGAGAGCGCATCCTTAAAGGGCATCCCGATCAGGAGCTGGCACCGCGCGACGTGGTCGCCCAAGCGGTCTTTAGCCAGCAGCCCGTGTACCTGAGCATGCAGCATTTGCCTTCCGACGATGTCTATCGCCGCTTTTCCGGACTGGTGCAACAGTTAAGCGAATGCGGCTGGGACCTAGCCCGAGATCACATCCCCGTGACCGCCGGCGCCCATTTCAGCATGGGTGGCGTGGTTACCGACAGCGTAGGCCGTACGGACGTTGCGAGGCTCTTTGCCGTGGGTGAAGTCGCGATGGTCGGCGTTCACGGGGCAAATCGCTTGGCCTCCAATTCACTGCTGGAAGGTCTGGTCTACGGCAAACGGGCGGCCCAAGCCATCCTGACCGATCACGCACGCCTGACACCCCGCAAGCCTTTAGCTCGGCCAGCCATGACGGTCCGGCCCGAGTATTGGACGGTGCCAAGCCGACTGCCTTCGCTCTTGGATCAGCACTTGGGGGTCATCCGCGATCAAGACGGCTTGCAACGGTTGGAGCAAGCCCTTCAAGGCATGCAGGCCTGCCACGCTACCTTGTTGATCCAGATGATGGTAAGCAGCGCGATGGCAAGACAAGAGAGCCGGGGTGCGCACATGCGGCGCGATTACCCCGAAGCCTCGGCCCAATTCGCGGGCCATTTCTACCATCAACAAGACCACGGCCGAATCTTTCGGCCCATCAGCCAACCCTCGGCCATCTCACCGCTTCCCATCCCCTAGGCTACCCACCGGAAATGGAGGAATGCTTTATGATCGCAAATCATCATTCTACCTTGTTGGCCGATGATATTGAGCGGTTAAAGCGCGAGCGAAACGCCGTCATACTGGCCCACAACTATCAACCGGGCCCTGTGCAAGACCTGGCCGACTTCGTAGGCGATTCGCTGGCCATGGCGCGCTGGGCGGCGCAGTCCTGGGCTGACGTCGTCGTGGTCGCCGGGGTGTATTTTATGGCCGAAACGGCTGCTATTCTTTGTCCCGATAAAACCGTGATTATCCCCGATCCCAAGGCAGGATGCTCGTTAGCCGAATCGATTACAGCCGATCAGTTGCAGGCCTGGAAAAATAACTTTCCTGAAGCCGTCGTCGTGTCTTACGTGAACACCTCCGCCGCCGTGAAAGCCCTCTCCGACTATTGCTGTACGTCCTCCAACGCCGTGAAAGTCGTCGAACAAATTGACCCCGAGCGAGAAATTCTCTTCTTGCCGGACTTCTTCTTAGGTTCTCATGTCGCACGGATGACGGGACGTCAAAACATTCGCGTCTGGATGGGTGAATGCCACGTTCACGCCGGCATTGATGCCGAAACCCTCACCAAAACGGTTGAATCGCATCCAGGCGCCGAGGTCCTGGTCCACCCGGAGTGTGGCTGCACCACGCGTGCACTGGCCCTGCCTCCCCAAGGCGTTGCCACCCAAGTTCTCTCTACCGACGGCATGATTAGCCATAGTCGGAAGTCGCCTTCGCAAAGCTTTATTATCGCCACCGAAATTGGTCTACTCCATCGCCTGCGCCAGGAAAGTCCCCACAAACAATTTATTGCGGCGAGCGAGCATGCACTTTGCCCGTTCATGAACCTGATTAACCTGGAGAACATTCGGGACGGTCTCAGAGACCTTGCCCATGTCGTCTCCGTGCCCGAAGCCGTTCGCGAAAAAGCCCTCTTGCCCTTAAAGCGCATGGTCGCCATCGGCTAGGCCATCCCCACCTGCCAAAGAAATGGTAACGCGGCAGGCCGTAGCCTGCCGCCAATTGCGTGTCCACGCGATCTGCCCAACCAAACCCAACGGGACCCCTTCTGCCGTGAGC
>JAKBXD010000300.1 GCA_021840785.1 Pseudomonadota bacterium | reverse complement strand
GCGGCCGGGGGGCCCCTCGAAAAGCGGAGTGTGTTGGCTCGCCAGAATCGCTAATGGCCGGTTATCGCAAGCCCCCTTCTCCATGTGGTCCCACACAAAGTCGGCCCAACATTAGGTGGCGGATGTGTGAGTTCCGTGTGAGTGGGTGTGAGCGCTGAGGGGACCCGCGGATTGTCCGTGGTGTGGGTCGGGTCCACCGTGACGATGAGCCGGGCGATTGCTTGCCGCGTGGCAACGGCCCAACCCCATGTAGTTGATCTGTTTCTCGCTGTTGCAGGCCGGCCATCGACAACAAGCACCGCGGGCCAACTCGCTTGCGGCAAACCGGCAAAAAAGTTCCCCGAGCAGGCCACGTCGGCAAAATGGTCCTCATCCATGGGGTTGGGCAAGGCCTGAGGCTTTCATGCTGGGCACAGCCAGACCTCGAGGCGGATGAAGTGTTCGGGTGTCGGGCGATGCACGTCTGGGCGGTGATACTTGACGCCATGGGCCTCTTCACGAGTCCGTTAATCCGAATCGGTATGAAGACCGCGTCCTCATTTGGCAGGGCCGACAGGGATTCGAACATACCACAAGGCGATCGCTCGACTGGGACCCCGGGCAAAGTAGTCGTTCCACATGAAGGAGCAAACATCGCCGTCCGCTGCTCACTGTGGTTCTCTTCGACCGTTCGCGTGCCATGCTTTTCCTCGCTTTGACAAAATCGAACAGGAATCGCCTCGGGAAAAGATCCGAATGGAACGTTTGGCACACCTATTGGGACGTTTGGAACTGTGGCGCTCTATATAATGTCGGTAGAGTCGAAGTTTGACGAAATGGCGGGGCTCGAAATGGGCGCGTTGGGTTGAATCGGGAGTACCATGCGCCAGCGTTCTTCGAAGTCCGACTAAGGGTGGTAGAGTCGGGTCGCGGGTCCCGGTGCTGGCACAAAGACTGGGGGATGCCTTCGAAATTGCAGGGGTTGGGAACGTCTTCAATATGCGACGGGCCGGCCTCCCTCCGTTGGTGTGCGCGCTCGGTGCCGTCAAGTCTCGGAAGGCCGCATCAAGTCCGCCGCGGGCGTGGTCGGACTGTTCACGGTGATCGTGATACTGCATCATAAAGGGCTGTTGTCTACCACCGAAGTGGACGCCGTGAAGCTTCGGATCGATATGAACCTTCGCACATAGATGTTTTTCTGTTATCTCACAAAGGAGAGTGTAATGATAAAACGCGCAAGAAAGGCCTCGGGAGCGATGGTGGCGCTCACCCTTGTGGGTGCTCTGGCAGGCTGCGGCACGAACGGGTCGAGCGGCCATAACGCGTCAGCCGCTAGTAACCAGGCCTCGGTTTCTAACAACAAACCGTCTGGCGGGGGCGCGCAAAAGCCTGTAACCGTGACTTTTTGGTATGGCATCGGAGGGCAACTGAGTAAACAAATTCAGCAATTCGTCAAGAAGTTTAACGATACTCACCCCGGCATCAAAGTGGTGGCCACCTATCAGGGAAGCTACTCCGGCGGAGGGGCGGAACAGCAGAAGCTGGTGGCCGCCATTCAAGCGGGTCAGCCGCCTGATATCGCGCAGATTGAGGTTCACTCGATGGCCTTGTTTGCGTCTTCGGGAAGGCTGGCCAACATCACCTCGCTAATGCGTAAGAGCAAATCGGATAAGCCGGGAGACTTTCTACGAGGGATGCTGGCATCCACAAAGTTCAACAACAAGTACTATGGCATCCCGTTCAACCGCAGTGTGCCCGTCCTGTTCTACAACACCCAAGCGTTTCGTAAGGCGGGAATCAGCTCGCCTCCAACCACCTGGGCCGAGTTGATGACAGATGCGAAGAAGCTTACGCACGGCAGTGGTAGCAATAAGGTCTACGGCTTCGAACCGCTAGTGGACTGGTGGCCATGGGAGTACACCGTGTGGTCAAGCGGTGGCAACATTCTATCGTCCAACGGGAAATCGGCTGCGTTTGACAAGCCGAACGCTCTAGGCATCTTGAAGGATGAGTTTAAGCTAGTTCAGTCCGGTGAAGCGACCGTAGAGACCGGGCCTAACTACTGGAATCTGATGATTTCCGACTTCGCCCACGGCAGGGTGGCCATGGATATCGATTCGATCGGCTCGGCGGGTGAAATTGCCTCAGAAATCCACAACAAGTTCCAGTGGAAAACGGCGGTTCTGCCGACCTACCAGGGCAACACTTTGGCCGTTCCGCCGGGAGGGGGAGACGTCGCAATTATGAGTGGAATTTCCCAGCGGAAAGAGATCGCTGCTTGGACCTTCTTGCAGTGGTGGACACAGGCGCAGCGGTCGGCCCAGTGGTCGGAGATGACGGGCTATCTACCATCAGAGGCGGCTAGCATCCACCTGAGCACCTATCAATCGTTCCTGAAGAAAAATCCCCAATATCAGGTCGCGCTATCCGAACTGAAGTACCAGAAGAGCCCCCCGCTCTCGTCCAATTATCTAACCGTTCTCCAACAGGTGCAGCAAGGACTGCAGGCAATCTTTGACGAGAAGCATCCCGTCCAGTCGACGATGACGCAAACCGCGAAGCGCGTCGACTCAAACTTGCGCTAAGGAGGGTAGGCTTGCTGACCAGCGCGATCCGACAGGGCATCCCCAATCACAGACGCGTTCAGAAGCACGCCCAGGGGTGGAGTCGGCTCATCGGTATGTTGGTCGTTCTGGTATATCAACGTGGCCCCCCACGGGCTGTTTTGATGCCTCGAGTTGTGGAGCCGTCTCGCACTTGGCGCGCCCCATCAAGGGTGATTTCCGTTTAGTCTTAACACGCATAGGATGGGTGGTACCGGCATGAATAGAAAGACAAAGTCGAAGTTTGAAGACATTGCGGTAGTGGGAGTCGGCGCATTGTTTCCGGGCTCGGTTGGAGCCGAAGGCTTCTGGAAGAACATTCTCGACGGAACGGATTTAATCACCGAAGTCCCGCCGGATCACTGGTTGTTGGACGATTATTACGACCCAGACCCATCGGCAGAAGACAAGACCTA
>JAKBXD010000299.1 GCA_021840785.1 Pseudomonadota bacterium | reverse complement strand
TGCGAACCGCCAAGGGATTTAAATCATTCCCAAACGCGCTCAGTCCTTGCGCGGCGGCCTCGACGAGGACCGTCCCCGCGCCCGCGAAAGGGTCTAGCAACGTCCGGGCATGGGGCATCTGCTGCCGGAGCCGCGCGATTAAATGCCGGGCGACTTGCGGAATCATCATCGCCGGGTAGGTATGAACAATGTGCGCGCCCTCTTTAGTCTCGGCATCGCGAAAATCCCAGTCCGGGGGATTGGGGGAAACAAAGGAGGGGGATTGGGCCATGGCGACCTCCGCGTCTTAGGATGGATTTCCCCCCAATAATACCAGATCTATCCATCTGAATGAATTCCGGGGCCCGACTCCGCCCCCCCTTTGAAAGTTCGCTACAATAGGTGGGACGGAAAGGACGGGTGGAATGGGCATAGAGAGAGGCCAAAGTCAGTCAGTGCGAGGGGCATTCATTCCGGCCGTGCTCTTGTCGGTTTCGTTAAATCCCTTAAATTCGGCCACCATCTCCGTCGGGCTGGCCGTCTTGCTCGAGGTATTGCATGCGTCGTCGGTGGGCATCACCTGGATTGTCTCCGGCTACTATTTGGGCAGTGCGGTGGCCCAACCCATTATGGGCGCGTTGGGCGATCGGCTAGGATATCGACGGTTTGCCTACGTGGGGCTTTTTTTAGTGTTGATGACGGCGATTCTAGTGCCGTTGTCCCATAATTTATGGGTCTTCGTCGGGTGGCGGGTGGTGCAGGCGGTCGGCACTTCCATGGTTTATCCTAATGCCATCGGCCTGGTGCGACGATATCAAGCGCATCGGCTATCCCAGGTGCTGGGCTGGATTGGTATGGCCGCCGGAGTAGCCCTCGCCGTCGGCCCGGCCCTGGGCGGCCTTCTCCTTGGGGCTTTTGGCTGGCCGGCGATCTTTTGGCTGAATATCCCCATAGCCATCGCCGCGGGCATTTTGCTGGCTCTAAGTGTGCCCCAAGATGTGGCCCGACCACGCCCGCGAGATGTCGGCTGGGACTGGAGCGGCTCGGTATTCTTCACCCTCACCATGATCTTTTTGTTGTTGGCGACCAGTGGGACCGTGCCGGGCGAAAGCCTTTGGCTGGCGCTTTTGGGTCTTCTTGCCTTAGGACTTTTGATTGCGATGGAACGACGTAAGGCCCGCCCGGTGATTCCCGTTCGGTGGTTTCGCGAGGTGTCGTTTGCGGCCGTGGCCGGGGCCACTATATTGACTAACGTGGTGATGTATGTGGTGCTCTATGGGGTACCAGTGGTTTTGGAAACCCGGCGTCATGTGTCGGTCAGCGAAAGTGGATTGATGCTATTGATTTTTGCGGGAGTCATGGGGCTTGCTTCCCCACTTGGGGGACGCATTTCCCGGGGATCGTTACGAAGGTTACCCTATATGGGAGCGGCTCTGGTTCTCCTCTTAGCCACACTTTTGGCATGGCTAGGCGAGCACGGTAGTCTTATATGGGTCGCGCTGGCGCTGGCTTTCATGGGGTTAAGTTTTGCCATCAGCAACGTGGTCTTGCAGCAAATGATATTGGAAGTGCGCCCTGAAAAAGAGGCGGGGAGTGCGTCGGGACTTTACAGCCTGCTTCGTTATGTGGGCACCATGGCCTCGTCGGTGGTGATTACCCTCGCTTTCCGCGCACCCCAGCGCTTATGGGTGTTGTATGGAGGCGTTGTCATCTGTAGTTTAGGGGCATTATGGTTGGGTTGGCTATTTCCGCGTGTTCGGGGGGCAACACCATGAGAAAGTGGTATTGGATTATTGGAGTGGTGGCCATCGCGGCGCTGGACCTATGGACGGCGGACGTGGCCTCCGAAACGTTGCCCTTGGGCACGCCCAGGCGGCTCCTCGGACATCTGGTCCGTCTTCAGTTGATTGAAAACCGCGGGGCAATGTTGGGCCTTGGAAGTACTCACCCCGTGGCCATCACTGCCCTTGGGATCTTCGGCACCGTAGTGCTAGCGCTGGCCAGTTGGCGTTGGCCCCGTTATGGATCCCCGTTGGCGCTCATGGCCGGGGGGGCGCTAGGGAATGTGATGAGCCGCCTCTTGTTTGGTTATGTGGTGGATTTCATCCGCGTGGTGGGATATCCGGGGATTTTCAATCTTGCCGACGTGGCGCTTAGGGTCGGCGTGGTTTGGTTGATTGCCCGCCTTTGGATCCGGGGCCGACAAGAAGGAACGCCATATCCGGAAGGTCGAGAGAAAGATAACGGGGTGTCTCCTTGAGAAAGGGCACCCCAGTGTCCGAGCCTCGTTATCCAGCCCTTCGAACCCTCCAATCTTCTTCGATGGGGATGCCTGCCTTCTCCAAGAGACGATGGACCGGGCAGCGTTGACCGACCAGGGTGCGCACATCCTGCAGCGCCGGTTCGGGCACCCCTTCTAACTCGGCTGTGACCCTAACGCGTTGAAAATAGGGCGGGATCGACGGATCGCCCATAAATCCCCGGGGGTCCAGATCACCGGTCACCTGAAACTTGCCCGATACCGGGCCAAAACCCCGTTCTTGAGCAATCATCTGTAAGACCACGTTCATGCACCCGGAAAGAGACCCCAATAGGAGTTCCAAGGGATTGGGCTCGGTGGGCGCCCCGCCCATCCGCTGCTCGGTCGACCAAAAGGTGGCAGTGGGTGTGTGGTGCTCGGCGCGCGCGCCTTGGGCTAGACTGCTAATCTCAAATTGCATGGCTATATCTCCCTTAAAGAATATCGTCTTAGTCGGGATTATGAAATTCATTGTCTAACCTGTCAAGCGCCTAGGCTGACGGGTCCGGAACGTTCAGCTGGAGCCACTCGTGTTGATAGAGGGCCACCTCATGGCCCCGCCGAGAGATCACCTCGCGTTAGTCATGCCATTTCGCCCGATGAGCCTTCGGATTGATGACGGAGATGACATGGCCCGCCTCGAGGGTGGTGAAGGCCAAGTCACGTGCGGTAGCGTAGCCATGCCCGAAATGATGTCGCAAACAGAGGTAGCGGCCTCCGGC
>JAKBXD010000030.1 GCA_021840785.1 Pseudomonadota bacterium | reverse complement strand
GGCGATGGCACCGGGGATGCGGGGCAGGCCGCGTTCGCAGGCGCGAATCTCGATCCCCTTCTCCTGCAAGGCCGCGGCGATGGGGCCGAGCAGGTCATCCATCCGTTCCTGATGAATGAGCAGACTCTCTGCCGTATTGCAGGTGCCGAGCCGCTGGGTTTTGGAATTGACGACCACTTTGAGCGCCTTGCGGGGATCGGCGTCGGCGTCCACATATACATGGCAGTTGCCATCCAGATGCATGATCACGGGTATGGTGGCTTCGGCCTTGATGCGGGCGATAAGGCCCTTGCCACCGCGGGGGATCACCACATCCACATGGCGATCCATGCTGATCAGGATACCCACGGCCTCACGCTCGGCGGTGTTGACGTACTGCACCAGATCCAGGGGCAGGTTGGCCTTGCCGAGGGCAGCGCGCAGGCGCTCGGCGATGGCCAGGTTGCTGTGTAGGGACTCGGAACCGCCACGCAGGATGACGGCGTTGCCCGATTTGACGCAGAGGCCGGAGGCATCGGCGGTAACATTGGGGCGCGATTCGTAGATCATGGCGATCACCCCCAGGGGCGCGCGCATACGGCCTACCTGGATGCCGCTGGGGCGGTAACGCAGGTCGGTGATCTCGCCCACCGGGTCGGGCAGGGCGGCAATTTCTTCGAGGCCCTTGGCCATGGCTTCGATACGGGCTTCGTCCAGACGCAGGCGATCGATGAAGGCGGCGTCCTTGCCCGCTTCTTCGGCGCTGCGTAAGTCCTTGCGGTTGGCGCGTTGCAGATGGTCGGCGTCGCGGCGCAAGAATGTCGCCATGGAGCGCAGGGCGCTGTCTTTGGCGGCGCTGTCCGCGCTTTGCAACCGGCGCTGGGCGCTACGGGCGCGTTCACCGATTTTTTCCAGTTCGCTACGTAAATCCAAGATGGAGCCTCCTGTGCTGGGCTCGGATCGGCGGTGAGGGCAACGGAAAATCCGCCGTGGATCCGTGCCGGAAAACGGCAGTCCGCGTGGCTTAACCCACGTGGGTATTGTTCGCATTGTGCCGTTCCGGAGCCATTCCGGCAATCCGCAGGCAGCGGCTGCGAGCATTCAGGACTGCCGCCAAGGGGTGCCGCGGTAGACCCAGGTGGCGAGGAGTGTGGTGGCGGCGATGGCGATGCAGGCGGAAAAGCCGAAAGCATAAGGGGCGCCGATCTCTTCCCATATCCAGCCGAACAATAATCCTGCAGGGATCGCGCTGACGCCGGTGGCCAGGTTATACCAGCCAAAGGCCGTGCCGCGCTCGTCGGCTGTGGTCAGATCATTGATCTGGGCCCGTTCGGCCCCTTCGCTGAAGCCAAAAAACAAACCATAGGACAAGGCCACCGCCCACAACAACGGGAGGCTTTCCACCATGGCGAACAAGGCGTAGTTGCAGCCGTAGGCCGACCAGCCGATGAATAAAACGGGCCGCCGTCCCAATTTATCGGCCAGTCTTCCGCCGCCCATGCCCGTGCTGCTCTTGGCCGCATGGATGGAAGCCCAGAGGAGAAGTACCTGTACGACGTCCATACCGAGCTGATAAGCACGCAGCAGAATGAAGGTTTCGGTGGCGCGGGCCAGGGTGAACAAGCTCAGCGTAAGGAGATAGCGCCGGATGTGGGGTGACAGGTGCTGCGGGTTAAGGGAGATACGGGCTGGGGTCCGGTGATTGGGTGGTCGCCGCAGCTCACGCACACCGCCACCGAGGAGCAAAATGGCGACGGCGCCGGGGATGGCCGACAGGAGGATGACCTCCTCCAAGGGGATTCCGGAAAAATGCAAAACCGCCGCTGCCACCAGAGCCCCCAGTACTGCGCCCCCATTGTCCATGGCCCTTTGGTAGCCAAACGCAAAGCCGATGCGTTCCTGCGGCGTGGAATCTGCCAGCAAGGCGTCCCTTGGTGCGGTGCGGATGCCTTTCCCCATCCGGTCGATGCTGCGGACGAGCAGGAGCGCGGGCCAGCTTCCCACCACAGCGATGAGCGGCCGCGCCAGATTGGAAACCGTGTAGCCGATTACCGTCAGCCCCTTGCGCCGCCCACCGATGAGGTCGGAATGCCGGCCGGACCAGAGTTTGAGAAAGCTCGCTACGGTATCCGCCACCCCTTCTACCAGGCCCAGGGCCACCGGACCCGCAGCGAGTATGGTGGCCAGGAGGACGGGGATGAGAGGGACCACCATCTCCGAGGCAAGATCATTGAAAAAACTGACCAAGCCGAGAACGAGAACGGTGAATGGCAGGGCCTGGCGCATGGGTGCTAAACCTTATGGAGCGCCTTCATGGCGCGAGTCGGGTTACCAATAAATCCATCGTCACCTGCACATCCGCAGGCAGAGATCGGTCAGTGCGGGCCAGACCGGCGTGGGGTCCTGCCCCTTGATGCGGGCGTCAATGGCGAGGCAGTCCTCAATACCCGCTAACAGCCCCGAGCGGGTCAGGCGCCGGGCGGCATTGCGCAGCCAGCCCTGCCGTGGCGGAAAAATACGGTTCTGCTGGAAGAATGCATCGGCATCCACGCCGCCGGCCCGCAATTCAGCCAGTAGGCGCAGGTCCTTGTGCAGGACCCACAGACACAACGCCGGTTCACCGTCGCCACTGCGCAGGCGGTCGAGAATGCGCAGGATTTGTTCCGTCTCGCCGCGCAGGACCGCATCGGCGAGATCGTAAATGGTGAACTGACTACTATCTGCCAGTACCGCGCGGATAGCGGTGACATCAATGCTCTGCCCCGGATAGACCTGTTGCAGCCGCTGAATGGCCTGATGGCAGGCACTGAGATTGCCGGTGCTGAGCTCGGTGAGCAACTGGACGGCGGCGCTGTCGGCCTGCATTCCGGCGGCGCGCAGGCGCTGCTCCACCCAGCGCGGCCAGTCCTGCCCCTCCGGGCGGTACAGCAGGAGCGTGTGGCCGTGGGTCTCGATGGCCTTGAACCAGGCCGTTTTCTGCGTGCTGGCGTCAGGGCGGGGGCCACTGAGGATCAGCAGGGCGTCGGGAGGTGGCGAGGCCAGCCAGTACTGCAGGGCGGCGCTACCTTCTTTGGGGACTTTGGGACTATCCAGACGCAGCAGGAGCAAGCGTTGTTCAGCGAAAAGCGAACCGGCGTTCCGCTCGTCGCGCAAGGCATCCCAGACAGTACCACCTTGTTGGCCGAGTCGCTGTTTCTGGGCGAAACCATGCTGCGCCGCGGCGGCGATCAGGGCGTCTTCTGCCTCCTGCAAGAGCAGGGGCTCATCGGAAAAGAGTCCATATACCGATGCCAGAGGGCTGCGTAAATGGCTGGCCCATTGCGCCGGCTTCAGCCGCATTTCAGGGAGCCTGTCGGCGGAAACCGGGGCTGTTGAGCACCCGCCGCAGAATTTGCCGTGCGCCCTGTTCCATCAGCAGGCGTTGTGAGGTGATCTGCTGCTCATTGGTCGCCAGTGGGTTGCCGCTATTGTAGCTGAAGCTGTTCTCCATGAGCAGCGGTTGCGACGCGAGGAGTATTTTATGGTCGCTGCCGATGACGCTGATTTCGGCGTGCAAGGTGTCGAGAAACTCCAGCGCCACGCCGCTGCTTGGGCTGATGCTGATGATCCGCTGGCTGACATATGCATTGTCGATCTGCAACAAGGGACCGCCCTGCTGCGCGTGGTTACCGTCACGCTGTAGTGCACGATCAACGGCCTGCGCCAGAGCGCCGCCAGCAGGGCCGGTGCCCGTCACGCGCAAGCCGGTCAGCTTCGGCGGAATACTGGCGCCGGTTTGCAGATGAAAGCCGCAGCCACTCGGCAGCAGTGCCAAGGCTGCGACAAGCCACCAGAGATTCCATTGCCGGGCGCGGATCATCCCGCCACCACGTTGACCAGACGGCCGGGTACGATAATCACCTTGCGCACCGTTTTACCCTCCAGATGGCGTTGGATGGCCGGATCGACCAGTACCGTCTGTTCGATGCTGGCGTTATCCGCATCAACGGGAAAATCCATGCGTTCGCGCAACTTGCCGTTGATCTGAATGACCATCGTCACGGTATCGCAACGCAGTGCCCCGGCATCGGCGACGGGCCAGGACGCATGGCTGATCACGCCGCTTTGCCCCAGTTTTTCCCAAAGCACCTCGGCGATATGGGGTGCAAAGGGGGCCAGCAGCAGGGTCAGGGCGCGCAGTCCTTCGCCCAGCACCGCCCGTAAGTCGGCCGGGGCATCCGCAGGGACCTTCATCAGGCTGTTGGTCAGCTCCATGATGGCGGCGATGGCGACGTTGAAATGATAGCGCCCGTCCATGTTGCGACTGACCCGATCAATGCACTGATGCACCGCACGGCGCAGGTCCACCGCCTCGGCGGAGAGCTCTGCGGGCAGTGCCGGGGGCGTGGTGCCATACTCGTGGACCAGACGCCAGAACCGGTTGAGGAAGCGGTAAGCACCTTCCACGGCGCTGTCCGACCACTCCAGATGCTGTTCCGGCGGCGCCGCGAAGAGGATGAAGAGACGCGCGGTATCGGCTCCGTAGCGGTCGATCAGGCCTTGCGGGTCCACCGTGTTGCCCTTGGATTTGCTCATCTTGCTGCCGTCTTTGAGCACCATGCCCTGAGTCAGCAGATGGCGGAAGGGCTCATCGTGGGCGCCGTCGGCAGGCAGCAGACCGACATCGCGGAGCAGGCGGTTGAAGAAGCGGGCGTAGAGCAGATGCAGCACCGCGTGCTCCACACCGCCCACATACTGATCCACCGGCAGCCAGCCGGCGGCGCGCTGGTCGAGCATCTGTTCGGCATCGGGGCAGGCGAAGCGGGCGTAATACCAGGAGCTCTCCACGAAAGTGTCCATGGTATCGGTTTCCCGCCGGGCTGCGGCGCCGCATTGCGGGCAGGCCACCTGGGTGAACTCGGGGTCGTCCAGCAGCGGCGAACGCGGGTCTTTAAGCTGGTAGTGGGTCGGCAGGATCACCGGCAGATCCTGTTCCGGTACCGGCACGACGCCACAGTGGGGGCAGTGGATCATGGGAATGGGCGTGCCCCAGTAGCGCTGTCGGGAGATACCCCAGTCGCGCAGACGGAAGTTGACGGTCTTCCGCCCCAGTCCCTTGGCGGCTAATGCTGCGGTGATGCGGTCCTTGGCTTCTTCATTGGGCAGACCATCGAAAGTCCCGGAGTTGAATAAGGTGCCGCTGCCGGTGTAGGCCTCCGGCATGGCTTCGCCGTCCGAAGTGACACCCCCGGCCTGAATCACCGCGCGAATGGGCAGGCCATATTTGCGCGCGAATTCAAAGTCACGCTGATCATGGGCGGGTACACTCATCACCGCGCCCTCGCCATAGCCCATGAGCACGAAATTGGCGGTCCAGACGGGCAACTCCACGCCCGTAAGCGGATGCTGCACGTTCAGGCCGAGGGGGTGTCCCTCCTTCTCCTGGGTTTCGATGCTGGTTTCGGAAACGGACCCATGGCGGCAGCGTTCGAGGAAGGTCGCGAGTTTGGCGCTGTTTTCCGCCGCCTGAACGGCCAGGGGATGTTCCGGTGCCACCGCCAGATAGGTCGCCCCCATCAGGGTGTCGGGACGGGTGGTGAAGACCTTGATGACCCCGTCGCCAGCGGCCAGCGGGAAATGAATCTCTGCGCCTTCCGAGCGACCGATCCAGTTGCGTTGCATGGTCAGTACCTGCTCCGGCCAGCCCTCGCTCAGGGTGTCGAGGCCGCTCAGCAACTCTTCGGCGTAGGCGGTGATGCGCAGGAAGTACTGCACGATTTTTTTGCGCTCGACCGGCGCGCCGGAGCGCCAGCCACAGCCGTCCACCACCTGCTCGTTGGCGAGGACGGTCTGGTCCACCGGGTCCCAGTTGACGGTGCCCAGCCGCTGATAGACCAGCCCCTTCTCCCAGAGCTTCACGAACAGCCACTGCTCCCAGCGATAGTAATCCGGCGTGCAGGTGGCGAACTCCCGCGACCAGTCGTAAGACAGGCCCAGCCGCTGCAATTGCCCGCGCATATGGGCGATGTTGTCCATGGTCCACCGCGCCGGGGCTACCCCGTGCTTGAGGGCCGCATTCTCCGCGGGCAGGCCGAAGGCATCCCAACCCATGGGCTGCAGAACTTCCTTGCCCCGCATCCGCTGATAGCGGGCGATGGCGTCGGCAATGCTGTAATTGCGCACATGTCCCATGTGCAATTGCCCCGAAGGGTAGGGGAACATGGCGAGGGCATAGAATTTGTCTCCCGAGGGCGTCGCGGCGGCCTTGAAGGCCTGCTGATCGTGCCAGCGCTGCTGCACGGCGGCTTCGAGTTCTTGTGGAGAATAGGCGGGAGTGTCCATGGATTTATCTTATGCCGGATACCAAATGTGGCGCAAAGGTTGCCATAGGCACCGGGGTGGCGCAATGGTTTACCAACTGCCTAATGCGGACAGAATATTAGTAATGCCTCCATTTGACTTGCCCCCAGGCAAATGATTATCTGTTTCTTCAACGCGACCTGGACAAGGCGATGCGCACTGACTATCTGAACATACCCATCCGGGACTGCGGCGAGCCGCTGCAGGAAATTCCAGAAAGCGCCTTCCCACGGGTGACCCCGCATCCTTACCGCGCAGTGGGGGCGCCTTATGCCGGGTCGCCCTGGCGGTTGCGCTCCGGGGCGCTTTCTGCCTTATATCGGGCGCAGTCCTTGTTGTCGGCCCGACGTCCGGGATGGCGCATTGCGCTGTTCGACGCCTATCGTCCCCTGGCGGTTCAGCACTTCATGGTCTGGGATGCCTTCCGGCGCGAGGCGCAGGCGATGGGCTGTTTCACCAGTCTCGCCTCCTGCGTCGGGCCGGACGCGCTGGAGCGTCTGGATCCCGAAATCTATGCCCTGCTCGCCCCCAAAGTGTACCGCTTTTGGGGAATCCCCGACCCGGACCCCTGCCGCCCGCCACCGCACAGCACGGGTGCCGCCATAGACTGCAAGCTGGTGGATGGAGAAGGTCGGGATGTCCCCATGGGCGGACCTGTTGATGATTTTACCGACTGCGCCATCCCGGATTTTTTCGCGTCTGCCCTGCCGGGAACACCGGAGTATCTCTATCACCAGAATCGTGAGCTGTTGGTCTCGGCCATGACCCAGGCGGGGTTTGCGCAGCATGTTGGAGAATGGTGGCACTTTTCCATCGGAGATCAGATGTGGGCCTATGCGCTGGGTGCAGAACACGCGCTGTATGGGCGGATTCCCGACGCCGCCATTGGCGCGCCAGCGCCCACAGGGTTAGACTAGGGTGCTTATCACGGGTCTCAAATTTCATCGTTCCGGAGAAAAACATGGCCGAGTTGCCAGAAATAGAACTGCTCAGACAAAAACTGCGGCGCAGTATCCTGCACAAGCGGATCGGCGTCATGCGGATGCAGAATGCCAAAGGCGAGTCACTGACCGATGGCGCCGGGATGGAAGATGCCGCCCTCCAGGGCAAGGCCATCACCGACCTGCATCGCTACGGTCAATACCTTTTTCTGGAACTGGATCGCAAGAACATCCTCGCCCTGCAGTTGGGCGGTGAGTTGAGCGGCGAACTTGAGCGCGGTTCTGCTCAGGCGGCGGGCGAGGAAGAGCCGCGTGCGGCATTGGAGATTCAGATCAATGGCCAGCAGCGCTTGCGTCTTCAGGGGACTCAGTTGGGTAATCGCCTGCGCCTGCTGGATGAAAACAGCGATGTGGATTTCCTGACCAAGCTCGGCCCTGATCCGCTGATGGTGCATGGGGAGGGGCTTGGTGTATTGCGCGAAGCCCTGAGCCGTCGCCGCAGCGCCCTGCGTAACATCCTGCTCGATGACGGCTTCGCGCCGGGCATCGGCGGCATCTGGGCGGATGAAATCCTTTTTCAGGCCCGCCTGCGGCCGGACCGCACCGCGACCAGCCTCAGCGAAGAGGAGCGCGAGCGTTTCCTGGAGCAGATTCCCAAGGTGTTGGATCGTGCCCTGCGCTGTCAGGCGAAGAGCAACCTGTTGCCCAAGACCTTCCTCACTCGCCATCGGGCAGACGGGCACTGTCCGAGCTGTGGCGGCGCGCTGGAAGCTCTTTCGGTGGGGGGTAAGAGCGCGCTGTTCTGCCCGGTCTGCCAGTCTTAATCAGGCGCAATCTACTTATGTCTCCAGGGTAAACCGCTGGCCTTCCAGCCTTCTACCTTGCCGCGCTGGCCATGGGTGTCGTGTTTGCCCTCAAAGCCCCCGAGGATGTTATAGCAATGGCCATAACCCAGATCGGCCAGATGTTCGGCCGCCGCCAAAGAGCGACCACCCGTCCGACACAATAACAGCAGTAAATCGCCGGGTTGGGCTTTCTTGCGCAACTCTGCGTCAAAGTCGGCATTGGGGGTCATGCCCGGATACTGTTGCCACGGCACATGACAGCAGCCCTCTACGAAGCCCGAAAAATCCAGTTCCGGCTGGGAGCGCACGTCAATCAGGATGGCCTTGGGATGGTCGCGTAACACCGCATGTGCTTCCTCCGGCGTCATATCTCCGGCGTGGCGTTTGCCGGCAGCCTTGGCTCGCTCCTGCGCCTTCTGTAGAATCGCTTCGGTATTCATAACGTTCACCTCGTCCTGTAAATTCGGTGTGGATGGCAAGGGGATTAAACAGCATCTGTGCATATGTTGTGCGTCTCCCTGCTTTTCGGCAAGCTCGGCGGCGGATCCATCCCAGACTGGTTTTGTCGCGGGCGACCAAAACTTCATGGCTATGGGTCTGCAATCTTGACAATTGCCAGCCAATTGACGATTGTCCGAGCAAATATTCCGATGCAGCCTGAGGCATGCCCATGATTCAGCGCTTTGACAGCGCTGCACATTGCCGACTTCGCGGATGACCGCAACACCTTGAGAGGCCCTGAGTAGTGACAGAAGGCATCAGTCGCACGGAACGCGGCAAGCAGAACATGCGGGTGACCCTGATGGGGGCGGGCACCAACGTGGTGCTGTTTTTCATCAAACTCGCGGGGGGCGTTTTCGGGCACTCTAGTGCGCTGGTGGCGGACGCCATCCATTCCCTTTCGGATCTGCTGTCTGATCTTGGGTTGGTGTTCGCCATGCACTTCAGCAGCCAGCCGCCGGATCAGGAGCATCCCTACGGTCACGAGCGTTTTGAAACGCTGGCGGCGCTGGCCACGGGCAGCCTGTTGGCTGTCAACGGGGCCGGGATCGGCTACGAGGCGGTCCAGCGGCTCATTGTTGGTCATTATGGCATGCCAGCGAGCTGGACCCTCTACATCGCCGCTTTTGCCATCATCGCCAAAGAGTCACTCTACCAGATCACTATCCGGGTGGCCCGCAGAACCCGTTCGGCCGCATTGCGCGTCAATGCCTGGGATCACCGTACCGATGCGATTTCCAGTGTCATCGTGTTTATCGGTATCGGCGGCAGCTTGTTGGGCGCGCCTTATTTGGATTCGGTCGTCGCCCTTATCGTCGCCCTTATGGTGCTGCGGATCGGTCTGGTCACCGGTTGGGAAGCGGTGCAGGAGTTGGCAGATCGTGGTCTTAGTGATGAAGCGTTGGCAGCGATTCGCGAGGTGATTCTCGGCTGCGAGGGGGTGCGCGATTTGCACCTGCTCAAGACCCGTAAAATCGGTCATCAGGCCCTGGCCGAGGTGCATCTGCAGGTGATGCCGACCTTGAGCGTCTCCGAGGGACACCAGATTGCCGAGCGGGTGCGAATAGCGTTGTTACGGCAGGTGGATGAGCTGGCTGATGCTACCATCCACATCGACAGCGAAAATGATGAGGAGGGGGGCGTGGTTCTGCCGCCGCGCAGCGAGATAGAAAAAGTGGTGTGCGAGTGTCTGCTGGCGCGGAATTTGCCTTTAACAGAGCAGATGACCTTGCATTACCTCAAGAACGGCGTCGTGATCTGTATGCGTTATCACTTGCCGCCAGCGGAAACATTCGCTAGCCTGCAGGACATGGAAACACGGCTTCAGGACGCCTTGCAGGGGCGGGTGCCAGGCTTGCAGCAGGTGGATGTGGTCTGGCAATTGCCAAAAACACCGACCGCGCAATAGTGGTGCATATTTTTTTGTTGCACCATAATTGGGCGCAATATTGGTGCATATGGAGCCCTGATTGTTATCGGTGGGTGGTTAAGGGTCTGGTATGAATTTTGTATGCGCAGTTTGCCCAGGGTCGTGAATATTTCTTGATTGAAGGAGAAGCAAATGGGTTATAGCCCCAGTGATGTGGTTAAGTTGATTAAAGAAAAAGATATCAAGTTTGTCGATTTCCGTTTTACCGATACCAAGGGTAAGGAACAGCATGTCTCCGTCCCCGGCCACACTATCGAAAAAGACACCTTCGTCGAGGGTAAGGCGTTTGATGGTTCTTCTATCACCGGCTGGAAGGGCATCAACGAGTCCGACATGATCCTCCTGCCCGAGGCTGAGTCCGCCGTTCTCGATCCTTTTACAGATGAAACCACCCTCATTATCCGCTGCGACGTCATTGAGCCCGCCACTGGCCAAGGCTATGAGCGCGATCCCCGCTCCGTCGCCAAGCGTGCCGAGATCTACCTGAAGAGCACGGGCATCGCCGACACCTCCTACTTTGGTCCCGAAAATGAATTCTTCGTTTTCGATTCCGTGACCTGGAATATCGATATGAGCGGCTGTGCTTACAAGGTGGATGCCGAAGAGGCCGCCTGGAATTCCGGCAAGGAATATGAATCCGGCAATATGGGCCATCGCCCCGGCATCAAGGGCGGTTATTTTCCGGTCCCACCCGTTGATTCGGCGCAGGATCTGCGCTCCGCCATGTGTCTGGCCATGGAAGAAATGGGTTTGAAGGTGGAAGTGCATCACCATGAGGTGGCCACTGCCGGGCAGCACGAAATCGGCGTCGGTTTTAATACGCTGACCCGCAAGGCCGATGAGGTACAGATTCTCAAATATGTCGTTCACAACGTGGCGGCAGCTTACGGCCAGACGGCGACTTTCATGCCCAAGCCCATCGTCGGTGACAACGGCAGTGGCATGCATGTCCATCAGTCGCTCGGCAAGGATGGCAAGAACATCTTTGCGGGCGACCTGTATGGCGGATTGTCGGAAATTGCCCTGTACTACATCGGTGGCATCATCAAGCATGCCAAGGCGATCAACGCGCTGACCAACCCCAGCACCAATAGTTACAAGCGTTTGGTGCCCCATTACGAGGCCCCGGTCCTGCTGGCTTACTCCGCCAAGAACCGTTCGGCGTCCATCCGTATTCCCTTCGTCAACAGCCCCAAGGCCCGGCGCATCGAAATACGTTTCCCGGACTCCACCGCCAACCCCTACCTGGCGTTCTCTGCCATGCTGATGGCGGGTCTGGACGGTATCCAGAATAAAATTCATCCCGGTGACGCCATGGACAAGAATCTCTATGATCTGCCCGCGGAGGAGCAGGCCAACATTCCCGGCGTGGCGGCTTCCCTGGAAGAAGCCCTGCGCGCCCTGGAAGCCGATCATGACTTCCTCATGAAGGGGGGGGTGTTCTCCGAGAGTTGGCTGGAAGGTTATCTGGATGTGAAGTGGGCCGAGGTGCAGACCCTGCGCATGACCACCCATCCGGTGGAGTTCCAGATGTACTATAGTCTCTGAGACCGGATACGGCCCGCTGTGACGGGCTTTCCCCGACGCCAATCAGCTCCGTGCTTTATACGGGGCTTTTTTGTGGCCGCTGCCTTGACAATCGGGGGCTTGGCGACCATATAGAGAATGCCGCGCTGGTCAGGAGTGCAGAATGATGAAATGCAGAACCCCTCCCTTTACATCTGGTAAGGGTGAATCAAAGCGCCCACTAATGGTGGGCTTGTGTATTTTCCTGTCGGTCTTTCTGATCAGCGCTTCCGCCGATGCGTCAAGCATTTATCGCTGGGTGAGTGGCAGTGGAGTCGTCAGCTATGGCGAAACCCCACCTGCGGGCGCTAAAGACGTCGAGCAGATTTCCGGAGCACCGCAGAACTCGGTCAGCACGCCCGTGTCGGCGTCCAGTGGTAGTGTTGTCACCCCATCGCCCGTGCCGTCTGCCGCACCCACGCCCACCCGACCCGCGGTAAATTCGGCCTTGAAGCGTATGCAGGCGGAACTGGTTGTGGCGCGGTTGGCGCTGCTCCAGGCGACCAAAAACTACGAGCAGGGCAAGGCCATACGCACCGGCAACGAGCGCAATTATGCCCGCTATCTGGATCGCGTGAATGGTCTGAAACAGGCGATGGATGCGGCGCAATTGCGCGTGCTGTTGCTCCAGCGACAGATCCAACAGGTGCAGAATGAAGGTCCGGCGCCGACGGCTCCGGGGCGCGCGGCGCATTAGTTTGTGCCGGGTGCGGCGCGTATCTGAAGATGGACCCGAAGGGGCTTCGTGGCTTACCATAGCCGCAGGATAGCCACTGCACGCCTTTCGGAGACCTAATGCCACGTTTCTTGCTCAGTAACGACGATGGTTATCTGGCACCGGGACTGGCGGCGCTCGCCGAAGCAATAAGGCCTTTAGGTGATTTGGAGGTGCTGGCGCCGGAGCAGGATCGTAGCGGTGCCAGTAACTCTCTCACCCTGGACCGACCGTTGCGGATGCGTACCGGACTCAACGGTTTTCACTATCTGGTCGGTGGTACGCCCACGGACTGTGTCCACCTCGCCGTTACCGGCATCTTCGCGGAAACGCCTGATATGGTGGTCTCCGGCATCAATCGCGGCGCCAATATGGGGGACGATGTGCTCTACTCAGGCACGGTGGCCGCCGCCACCGAGGGGCGTTTTCTCGGCTTGCCCGCTATGGCGGTTTCCTTGGCAGGGCGCGATTGCACCCATTTTTCGACTGCGGCGCAGGTGGCCGCCAAGTTGGTGATCGGGGTGCTGAGTCATACATTACCTGCCGATACCATTCTCAATGTGAACGTACCGGATTTGCCCTACGATGAAATCCGCGGATTCGAAGTGACGCGTCTGGGGCGTCGCCACAAGAGCGACATGGTGATACCGGCGGCTGATCCGCGCGGCGATCCTGTTTACTGGATTGGCCCTTCCGGGCGAGAGGCAGATGCCGGTCCCGGTACCGACTTTGACGCGGTGCGCCGCGGTTACGTCTCCATTACGCCGCTCGATCTGGATATGACCCGCTACAATTTCCTGGAGGGTTTGAGTCAATGGCTGCTTCGTTGCTAGCCTTGAGTCCTGAAGTCGGTATGATTTCCCCGCGTACCCGGGGGCGGATGGTGCTGCGTCTGCGCGCGGAAGGCATCCGTGACGAGCGGGTGCTGGACGCGATGAACCGGGTTCCGCGTCATCACTTTGTCGCGCAGGCGTTGGCGGGGCGTGCCTATGAGCCGGTGTCGCTGCCTATCGGCTATGGACAGACTATCTCTCAGCCCTGGACCGTGGCGCGGATGATGGAGGCGATTCTTGAGGACCGGGAAGTGCCGCAGCGGGTGCTGGAGATCGGTACTGGTTCCGCCTACCAGGCCGCCGTGTTGGCAGAACTGGGGGCTGAGGTCTTCAGCATTGAGCGTATCGGCCCGCTTCAGGAAATGGCGGAGGTGTTGCTGGGGCGGCTGAACTACCATCAGGTGCATCTGCATCATGGCGACGGTAGTGGCGGCTGGCCGGAGAAGGCACCTTTTGATGCGATTGTCATCACGGCTGCAGTGCCCTGCGCCCTGGCGCCCCTTTATCGCCAATTGCGGGCCGGGGGTAGTCTGGTGATGCCGGTGGAAGAAGGCGGCAGACAGCATTTGCAAGTCAGCCATTGGGATGGCAGTGCGGCGCAGGTGATTCCGCTGGGTGCCTGCCATTTTGTCCCTTTGCTGGCGGGAACGATTGCGGTGGCCTCTGGAGAGTGTGTCGGATGAAAAGCGCGAGCAGAGACGAGGAAGAGGGCGTTCAGACAGGAGTCGCGGAGAAGGAAGCAGATATTCCGGAAAAAGCCGAGGAGGTGGAAGATTTCGGTGAGGCCCCCGATTGGGATGCTACCCGCTGTTATCTGCGGGAGATCGGGCATAGTCCGCTGCTGACAGCAGAACAGGAGGTCACCCTTGGGCGCAGGGTTCAGACCGGAGATCAGGCGGCACGCTGCACCATGATAGAGAGTAACCTGCGCCTGGTGGTAAAGGTGGCGCGGCGCTATATCAACCGGGGGTTGCCGCTCCTGGACCTGATCGAAGAAGGCAATCTCGGGCTGATTCGGGCGGTGGAGAAATTTGATCCGGAGCGCGGCTTTCGCTTCTCCACCTATGCGACCTGGTGGATTCGCCAGAATATCGAGCGGGCGCTGATGAATCAGACCCGCACCATCCGCCTACCCATTCATGTGATGAAGGAACTCAGCGCCGTGCTGCGCGCGGCCCGCTGTCTCGGGCAAACCCTGCAGCGGGAGCCGACGCCGGAAGAGGTGGCAGAAGTTCTGGATCGCCCGGTAGAAGCGGTGCGCAATTGCCTGGAAATGGATGGCCGGGTGACGAGCCTGGATGTGCCCCATGGCCGGGAGTCGGATCGTCCTCTTGCGGATATTGTTGCCGATGCTGACGCGGTGGGCTTGGAAGAGGGCCTGGCCGACCGGAATCTCTCCCAGCAGGTGCAGCAATGGATTGGGGCGATGACCGAGAAGCATCGGCTGGTACTGCTCTGGCGTTTCGGTCTGGACGGCACCGATGGGGCGACGCTGGAAGAGGTCGGCTCCCGCCTCGGCGTTACTCGGGAGCGGGTGCGGCAGATTCAGGTAGAGGCATTGCTGGTGCTGCGCCGTCGCATTGAAGAGGAAGGCCTGACATCGGAGAGCCTTTTCGGCTGACGGTGACGTCGGCGGATACCAGTGTGTTCAGGCCTCGGGCGGCAGCAGGGCGGCGATGACCACGCGATCTTCGGCCAGCAGGATGTTGTAGGTGCGGCAAGCGGCACCGGTGTTCATCACCTCTACGGCGAGATCAGCGGCGCCCAGGGCACGCATGAGTTCCAGCGGGAAATGCTGATGCTTGCCAGTGCCCAGCAGCACAATATCGGGCTTGCGCGCCAGCACTTCGGCAAAGTGCGAGAGCTGGAGCGCGCTGGCATGCCCCGGTCCCCAGGGGCTGTGCAGCCAGTCGGCGCCGACCAGCAGGCCGTGTGCGTGCTTCTTGCCGTGGATGACGATGCCCTGCGACCCATAGGCATGGATGAGATTGCGGTGACCGTCGCGTTGCAGGTGTAATTTCATGTTGAATGTCCTTCATGCGGATTGACAGGTCCGCCTTGCCTCTCTATTGTTCTTCGATTTCGGCATTCGCTACAACCCTGAAGGCCCGCGCCACATGAACAGTGACTTTGAACGTATCCGTCGTCTGCCCCCTTATGTATTTAACATCGTTACTGACCTGAAGAATCAGGCCCGCAAGCGGGGCGAGGATATCATCGACTTTGGCATGGGTAATCCTGATCAACCCACACCCCAGTATATTGTCGACAAACTTTGTGAAACGGCCCAGCGCGGCGATACCCATCGCTACAGCGTGTCGCGCGGCATTCCCCGCTTGCGGCGCGCCATCACGGGCTGGTACGAACGGCGCTATGGCGTGCAGCTTGATCCGGAGTCCGAAGCCATTGTCACCATTGGCTCGAAAGAGGGTATTGCCCATCTGGCGTTGGCGACCATGGGTCCCGGCGATACGGTGCTGGTGCCGAGTCCGACTTATCCCATTCATCCCTACGGCTTTGTTATTTCGGGCGCCGACGTGCGCCATGTGCCGATGCTGCCGGGGGTGGATTTCTTCGAGGAACTGGAAAAGGCCGTCAAGGCCGCCTGGCCGAAGCCGAAGATGCTGGTGATCAACTTCCCCCACAACCCGACGGCGGCGGTCGTGGAACTGGACTTTTTCGAGCGGATTGTCGAGTTTGCCAAGGAGCACCGTATCTGGGTGGTGCATGATCTGGCCTATGCGGATATCGTCTTTGATGGCTATAAAGCGCCGAGCTTTTTGCAGGTGCCGGGGGCCAAGGACGTGGGCGTCGAGTTCTTCACCCTTTCCAAGAGCTACA
>JAKBXD010000298.1 GCA_021840785.1 Pseudomonadota bacterium | reverse complement strand
CCGATCTCTTCGCCAGGAATTCCCGATCCTGAAGCGTCGCTTGCCGTCTTTGTGGACAAATTCGTATTTTGTGGCGACGGTGGGCGCCGTGCAGCTCGATGTGGTTAAGCGGTACATCGAAGACCAGAAGGGACAATAGCCATGCGCCAATCGTTCAAATACCGTCTGTACCCCAACAAAGCACAGCAACAGATGATCGAGGACACGTTGGAACATTGTCGTCTGTTGTACAATCGGCTCTTGGCCGAGCGCAAGGAAGCCTATGAAAAGTTCGGCCATACGCTGTCCTATGTGGCGCAAGCGAACAGCTTTCCGGCACGGAAAGCGGCGATTCCGGTGCTCCAATCCGTCCATTCGCAGGTGTTGCAGGATGTCGCGAAGCGGTTGGATAAAGCCTTTCACGCGTTCTTTCGCCGCGTCAAAAACGGGGAGAAACCGGGCTATCCTCGCTTTAAGTCCTTCGGTCGCTATCATTCCTTCACCTATCCGCAAGGGGGATACGCCCTGCGGGATGGCCGCGTCCATCTCTCGAAAATCGGGGACGTGAAGATGAAACTCCACCGCCCCATTGAGGGCACCATCAAAACCTGTACCATCGTCGCCAAGAACAGTAAATACTACGCCGTGTTTTCCTGTGAGGTGGAGGCCGCACCGTTGCCCTCGTCCCAGACCATGATGGGTGGCGATCTCGGGATTAAACATCTGCTGGTCACGTCGGACGGGGAATGCTTTGACCATCCGCAGTCGTTACGGAAGGCGGAGCGCAAGCTGAAACGGTTGCAACGCGCCGTGTCCCGGAAGAAGAAGGGCAGCCGGCAGCGCAAGAAAGCCGTCCGCCGTCTCGCGAAAGCCCATGAACGGGTAGCGAATCAACGGCGGGATGCAGCCCATAAGATTTCCCGACACTTAGTCAACACCTATGGTCTCATCGCGTTTGAAGACTTGAATGCTCAAGGGCTCCTGAAAAACCACCATTTAGCGAAGAGCATTGCCGATGCGGGATGGCATCAACTCGTACAGTACACGACGTACAAGGCTGAAAGAGCCGGTCGCCGTGTCGTGCTGGTAGACCCCCGCTTCACGAGTCAAGATTGTTCGACGCCCCATTGCACGTACCGCAAGACAGACTTAACACTGGCGGACCGAACCTGGCAATGCCCGAACTGTGGGGTCTGGCATGATCGCGATCGCAATGCGGCGCAGAACATCCTGCAACGGGCGTTGGTAGGCTGACACAAGATTTTTCGGGCTCGGACGGAGCCTTCGGGGAGCGGCAGGAGAACACGCCACCGCCATGAACCGAGAAGCCCCCGGCTTTAGCCGTGGGGAGTCGTCACTGGGCCAAATTGTTCGCCCAACAATTGTCGGTTGGGGATGAGTACCATCATCTACACCCATGCATCACGATCAACGTGTTGGATTTCGGTTATATAGGGAGCGCCGAGTACCACTCGATGTTCACCATCAAAGATACTTTAGGCCACGGCTTGACGCAGGCATTGGAAATGCACTATGTGGAGCTAGCAAAACTGGTGTGGAGTGACGAAAAGATGGGAGACGCGCTATCTCGTTGGGGACGTTTTTTGACGGCAAAGTCACGCGAAGAAATGGAGGTGTTGGCAGTGGACGATCCGGTGATGAAGAAGGCTGTCGAGACGCTCGAATATTTGAGCCAGGATCCCGAAGTGCGCGAGCAGTATTGGCAACGGCAGAAAGGGATTCAGACCTATTTGACCGACATGGCGGGCGAGCGCCGGAAGGGCCGGGAAGAAGGATTGAAGGAGGCCGCGCGCCGACTGTTGCTGTATGGCATGAGGTTGGACAGGGTGTGCGAGGTCACAGGAATCGCTCTTGAAGAGCTTCGGCGGCTTGATAACGACGCTGGAGACTAAGAGTCCTGGCGACACGGGCGGATGTAGGTTATGCCTTAAGAGGATACGCCGTCCCGCTGTCGAGGGGAAAAAAGGTTAGACGAACGGCTGTTGTCTGTCTATGTCTATATTTTCAGGCAACGGCTGGCACCATAGAACTTCTCGACAGCAGAGACGGTTTTTCTTGCGTCAAAGTCGTCCCTTTCCGACAATCGAAGGGGGGCGACCGTAATGGGCGATGAAATTTGGTTGAGTGGCGGGATTCGCGTACGGGTCACGAAACGGGGGCTTTCCCGCTACCAAGCCTATATAAACGTGCCTGATCCAGACCGGCCGCGGCATCGATATCAAGTGGTCAAAACCTTTGGAAGAAGGTCCGAAGCGGTAGAGTGGCTTGATCGGGAAAAGGTCAGGATTCGAAGCCAGCCCCCGCAGTCGCGGAAGTCCGGGCGGGGCCCCTCGCGGGATTTCTTCCAATACTGGCTTGATGAGGTGCTCGTGCATCGGGTGCGGCCGACGACAATCCGCTCGTACCGACAAATGCTTCGCCACGCCATCCGAGAACTGGGCGACATTCCCCTCTATCGCTTGTCCCCTTTCGACGTGCAGTCTTTTTACACACGCCTTCAGAAAGCGGGAAAAAGCCCCCGCACTATTCGCTATGCCGGCCAAGTGCTCCATCGGGTATTGGAAGATGCGGTGCGCTGGCATATTATCGCCGAAAACCCGGCCACCGTGGCGAAGCCCCCTCGTGAACGTGCCCGCCCAGCCCAATGCCTCACGTGGGACGAGGCGCGGCAGCTACTTCAATCCGCTGATCAGGATCCCTTACGGGTGCTCTGGTATCTCTATCTCTTCACCGGAATGCGTCGCGGCGAGGCGCTAGCGCTGAAATGGCGCGATGTTGATTGGGAGCGGTCGACGGTCACGGTTTGCCGTACGGTCCATATGGATAACGGGGTGAGCTTTCCCAAGACGGAGAACTCGATGCGGACGATTGATCTTCCTGCCGACCTATTGCGCCTGTTGCGGGACCATCAAACCTGCCAATTGGGGCGCTATGCCGAAGAGCGCATCGTGTCGCAAGAAGGTTGGGTGTTTTCGTCGCGAACTGGCCATGTGCTCAGTCCGCGG
>JAKBXD010000297.1 GCA_021840785.1 Pseudomonadota bacterium | reverse complement strand
CACTGGCGTATGCACACAGAGAGCACGGCGCAGTCTGCGGATACCAAGCCCTATGCGATGTTGGCGGGGGAGCGAGCACTTAATGAACATTTTCAGAGGCAAACCATAAACGCTAAGGCCAAGTTGGTGGAGTATGGCTATCGGGTGCGTTACGCCCTACCCGATTGCCCGCCGATGGTTAGTCTGATTATCCTTACCAGAAACGGCCTACAATTGATTCGACCGTGCGTGGAAAGCATTCTTGAGAAAACTACCTACCGCAATTACGAAATTCTCATTGTGGATAATGGTTCAGACGATCCCGCAACACTTCAATACCTTAATGCGCTGCAAACGAGAGCACGGATACGAGTCGTACGCGATGATCGCGCATTCAATTATTCCGCGCTGAATAACATGGCCGTGAGACTCGCGCGAGGCGAGATAGTGGGTCTACTCAACAATGACCTCGAGGTTGTCTCGCCAGACTGGCTGTCGGAAATGGTGAGTATTGCTCTGCAACCGCGGGTGGGCGCTGTTGGTGCGAGGCTATGGTATCCCAACGAGACGCTTCAGCATGGGGGAGTAATTATCGGCTTAGGTGGTCTTGCGGGCCATTTTCACAAGAATCTGCCGCGTCGTCATGGGGGCTTCGTTGGGCGTGCATGCTTGATCCAAGGTCTTTCGGCTGTTACGGGTGCTTGTCTCGTGATTCGCAAGGTGATTTACGAAGAAGTGGGCGGGCTTAACGAAACAGATCTTCCGGTGGCTTTTAACGATGTCGATTTCTGCCTACGGGTTCAGGGGGTTGGTTATCGCAATGTCTGGACACCCTATGCTGAGTTGTATCACCATGAGTCTGCTACGCGTGGTTATGAGGATACTCCATTAAAACAAGCGCGCTTCGCCAAGGAAGCGCAATACATGAAACAACGCTGGGGCGATCAGCTGTTGAATGATCCGGCCTACAGTTGCAATCTGACGTTGGGCCATGAGGACTGCAGCTTGGCGTGGCCGCCAAGGGTAGAATTGATGGGGCTTCCTCGATAGGATCTGGAAGGGGTCGTGATGGGTATGCGGGTTGTTTGGCAAAGATTGTTTGGCGCATGGTCGGATGTGTGCTCAGTCTCCGGCTGCTCCTTCGTGGCGCACCATATTATGGTCGCCCCCTGTTTGCGAAACCGTTACGTTATGACGGTAAGAAGATGAAGAGGTCGCGGCAGGGGTGCCGAGTGATCGGCGGCAATACCTGAGCACGGCCATATGAACCGCCCCTGCCAAGCAGGGGGGGCTCTCCCAGACGACCTCAAACCTGCTTGCACTTAGGATAGACAGAGTTCCGCGTCCACCATCCAAAAAGACGCGGATCTTGGTGATCGCCTACAATTAGTCTGCCATATCCCCGGATTTCGCGAAGGCGTCTATTAAGCCGTTGGTCATCATTGCGACGTTCTTTTTTCGTGGTGCTACAAACAGAGAAAAAATAACGAATTTTGCTACTAAACGGCAAATATCTTGCGCTATCCATAACCTCGGCGTGGTTCCCCGAGTATACAACCGTATCCGGTTCCGCATAATGTAGTAAAGACGCAGAGGCTTATGAACTACAATTTCCCGCCACCCAAAGAACCATAGTGTTATGACGCTATCGCCTAGGTGATGCTTCATTATTGCGTTTGGCAGACCATAAAGCTTAAATCCCATAGATGCGGCCCTAAAACACCAGTCAATATCTACGTTGTCGATAAATAAACTGGAGTCCATCTCGCCGACTATTTCGAGCGTCTCGATGGGAATTAATGTCCCGGATGATATTAGGATGTCGGTTTGGACTGGTGCACCATAATCCCCTGTCACCTTAATCCTATTCCCTGTAAGCCGAAGGCGAATGAACGCATAGGGTTTTCCGTGCCGTGCATCAATAATCTGCGGCCCGATTGCGGCGACCTCCCCACGGCCAGAGCTGTTGAGCCTCATTAACGTATGATAAAGTTTCGCTACCATATCAGGCGCACAAATGCTGTCTTGATCCATTAGTAGCACGTGCGAGAATCCGTTAGCCGATGCCCATTGTGTCCCGAGATTGTGTCCGCCTGCGACACCAATGTTACTTCCAGGGATAAGATGGACGACGCCATCGTACGCAGCCCTTTCTTTCAGCCAACAACGGACTTCTGACTCTGCATCATTGTCCACAACCACAATTCCTCCGACCTGTGGTCGGAGTGCGTCCAGCGCCTGCCCCAGTAAACCCCTATCCGGAAAATAGCAAACAAACACCGCACAGACGCAGTTTATCTGTTCAATGCTCATCAGTCATATTCGTAGGTGCTGTCAGGGAACAGATACACTGTTGGCATGGGACCAGATTCATTCTGTCAATGCCCTATGGGCCATTCGTTAATTGTAGAAGCTCTTAAAGCGGCGTTTGATCGTGAGGCGGATAAATTCTTGTAAAGTGTCCGCCAATACCATTGCCCGTGGCTTGTGATTCTACACTAGAATGTGGTGGACGACCAAGCTAAGGTCGATGGCATGGACGCAGCAATTCTCAATGTGAAGTGACACCGCTTTGAAATGGGGTGGCGGTCGATCTACGGGACTTGCATGAGTCTCTGTCGGACGTCGGGCGCGAGCGGGTAGAGCCCATCCGCTTGGGGCGCCAAGCCCGCCGGGGACCTACCGTTCTTGCTTCGCCCTTTGGGTAATAGGGCTCTATCCGACTTTCCCCACGGTATCGGCTTGATAATCAGGTAGGTCTAGTGGGTCTGTCTATTGCATACAAGGTTGCGCCCTTAGCGCAGAATTCAGGACGCCCTCGGCATGAAGCCTTTAATGGCCGGCCCTTGACGCTCACGCGAACGAACCCACCCTTGCTCATGGTAACGGGCTCACCCAACAATCTGAAGTGGTCCCCCGTTGACGGACCTCTAATGGATGGATTAAACCAACCACTTGGAGGTCACTATGGAACGTCAGGTTCGTGCTCAATATACCGCCGATTACAAGGCGCAGGCAGTGTCATTG
>JAKBXD010000296.1 GCA_021840785.1 Pseudomonadota bacterium | reverse complement strand
ATGCTCACTTTTGCCGTCCGAGCGATATCATGCACCGACGTATTAAAGTAACCCTGCTCCGTGAAGAGCTGAAGTGCCGTACGCAGCACCGCTTCGCGTGGAGGGGGGGAATGCGCAACAATGATCACACTAGGACTAGACATGAACTTAGACTAGAACGAACATTCGGTTTAGTCAAGGACTAGTCTCCTCCAACATGGTATGAGCCTGAACGCCGAGGTCTGGGTCGATCATTACCCCCATGGTGATCGACATGAACGAACAACAGCTCAGTACGGTGGCGCAGCTACGCGCCTTTTTGAACGGTACACAGGAAGTGCGGTTTGAGCCGATTGGCGAGGATACTGAACGCTACGCCTTCATTGCCGCGGTGCTCAAACGCCTGGGCTACCGGCAGCTTAAACGGCCAGAGAAGGGGGTCGTGATGCGCTACCTCGGGCGCACCACCGGTTATTCCCGCCAGCAGCTGACCCGCTTCGTGGGCCGTGTGCTGGCGGGCGAGATCCTCGCCAAACGCTACAGGGCGCCTGAACCGGGCTTTGCCCGCAAGTTCACACCCATCGATGTGGCCCTCCTGGCCGAGACCGATGCGCTGCACGGCACCCTCTCGGGACCGGCCACCGAGTGCCTCATGCAACGGGCCGTGGCGGTCTTCAGGGATACCCGTTATACACGCCTGGCCGCCATCTCGGTGGCGCATCTTTATAACCTGCGTAGGGCCCCCGGGGCTATGCGGTCCGTAGGCGGCGCTGGACGAAGACCCGGGGCCACAGCGTGCCGATTGCCGAGCGTCGGGCACCCGCACCCGACCACCGTCCGGGCTTCATCCGCATCGATTCCGTGCACCAGGGCGATCAGGACGGGGTGAAGGGGCTTTACCACATCAATGCCGTGGATTGCGTGACCCAGTTCGAGATCGTCGCCACCTGCGAGCGCTTAAGCGAGGCCTACCTGCTGCCGGTGATCGAAACCCTGCTGGCGTGCTTCCCGTTTGAGATCCTCGGCTTTCACGCCGATAACGGCTCGGAGTACATCAACAAAACCGTCGCGGAACTGCTGGAGAAACTGCGGGTGGAGTTTACCAAATCCCGGCCCCGGCACAGCAATGACAACGGCTTGGCCGAGACCAAGAACGGGGCAATCGTACGCAAGCACCTGGGGTACAGCCATATCCCGCAGCGCTTCGCCAGCGAGGTCAACGCCTTCTGCCGGGAATTCCTGAATCCCTACGTCAACTTCCACCGGCCCTGTTTCTTTGCCGAATCGGTCACGGATGCGAAGGGGAAAACCCGCAAACGCTACCGGCTGCAGGACATGATGACCCCGTATGAGAAGCTGAAATCACTGCCGGCCGCCGGGGTCTTCCTCAAGCCTGGCATGACCTTCGGAAAACTCGATCAAACCGCCGCGGCCATGAGCGACAACGAGGCAGCAGAACGGCTGAACGAGACCAGAAAGAAGCTCTTCCAATCCATCAACCGTCGATCCAGACATGCGGCATAATCCCGGACCCTGCCCCCTTGGGGATTCGTTCAGACTCAAACCTGAATTGGAATTGACTGGACTCCCTACCCGCAGAGCTCCATCATATAACCTACCATTGACAGAGCCATAATCGCGTGATGTAGTTGCGCGACCTTTGGGTGAAGGGATGTGATGCGCGTTTATAACACTCATTATCCGCGGATTCTTCTACTGGGCTGGCTTGCCTTCATTTTGCTGTGGCCGGTCCAGGGAGCGCGGGCACTCACGATAGACCACGGAGCTATGGTCATCTGTCCCTTTATGCCCGGAATGATAATGGGCGCTTCTGTGGGGGTGGGTAAACCCTCCCACCACCATCTGTGCATGAGTACGTGCCGTCACATTCAGTGCCAACATCAACTAGGTGTAAAAGCCCATCACGGTATGAGGCACATCCACCTATACCGCATCGCTGGACGATTCACGCTATTTCAACACTTTGTAACATTCAGTCAACATCTAACACAAATCCAAGCACCACGCGCCCCTCCCCCTTATCAACGTTTTGATCGGCTTCTAATTTAACACCCTCCTCGGAACTAGGGGCCACTGCATGCAGTGGCAATTGTTGTTCGTCCGAGGAATTTTTATGGATTATTTGCGCACTGCCGCCCATTGTGGGCACAACCTATCCCGGCTACATCGACCACACGTCCACCCTTGGGCGTTTATACAACCCCATCTGATCGCCACCAACATACCCACCGCTATAAGGGCCCCCGCCTTATTGCGGGGTTACGACTTGCCGAATTATCCTTCATCTCATCCCTTAAGGAGGTCAGCCTATGAGCGGCTACCGATAAATGACAACCCCACTAACCATCTGTATGGGTTCATAACAAAACTCACAAATACCTCAGGAGATACACCATGTTAAACAATCTACCCTTGAACACCATTACCGTTCGCCGTACCATTTTGGCCGTAGCCATTGCCGCAACGATACTTCCTGTCGTGGCCTTCGCTACCAGCACCAATGGCCCAGATGGACCGGCTATGTCTGCTATGGGCATGTACCCGAACGCAAAGGTACAGACTCAACCAACCCAATCTGTGATGAATGATCACGGAACAGACGGTGCCGCTATGGCATCTATGGGTATGTACGCCAGCGGAATGACTCAGATCAAATCGATTCAGTCCGCTTTGAATCACAAGGACCATAGTCACCTTATGGTTAATGGCAAAATGGACAGATCGACTCAATCGGCTCTCAAGCGATTTCAGAGGGCGCACGGTCTTGCGTCTACAGGACACGTTAATGAGCCTACACTCAAGGCGCTCGGCATTCATTAAGCAGGCGTAGTCTTTTTTAGACGTCTAATCCACCGCGCCCTCTACCTGAATAACTCGGTAGGGGCGCATTTACGCGTACCATTCACCCACGTACTTATCAAATTCCTTCTTAGACAATTTAATTGACACTAATTTGTCTGTTTTGAGAACTAGACCAACCACGATTTGGGCCTAGCTCACCCCACC
>JAKBXD010000029.1 GCA_021840785.1 Pseudomonadota bacterium | reverse complement strand
GTTTGCCTCGGGCCAATAGCCGGTCGCAAAAGGATGCGATGATGGGGTTGTGCCGCTTGGCGACCACTGCCGGCAGGTAGAGGGATTTGCGCAACAAAGCATTCCCCGCCTTGGCGATAGGGGTCTTTCCTGCCCATTGACCCGACTGGCGAATGCGGGGATTGAGGCCGGCATAGGCAACCACCTGTTTGGCAGAGTGGAACCGCTCCAAGGGGCTAAGAAAGGCCAGCAAGGTGGCGGCCGTGTTGTCCCCAATACCAGGGATACTGGACAGCAACTCCTGTTGGTTTTTGAGATCGGGGTGTTTATCGATATGGATCTCGATCTGCAGGCGTAGCATCTCGATCTGCTGATGAACAAATTGCAGGACGGCCTCCACGGACTCCCGCGCTGGCCCTGTAGCGGCTTCCAGTCGGTTGTTCTCCATCGTTTGCAGTGCCAGGAGGTCCTCCAGACGTTGAACCAGGGCCTGGAGGGTGGCGATCTCCTCAGCCGGCGGCACCCAGGGCGCAGGACGGTGCATCCGGCAATACCGGGCAATGAGCCGGGCATCGGCCTTGTCCGTCTTGGCCCGGGTCAGTTCTGTCTTGCCGAAGGCATGGATCTGGGCCGGGTTGACCACGCTGATGAGGATCTGCTGTTGCGCCAGAAAGCGTGCCAGGTCCCGCCCGTAGACGCCCGTGGTCTCCATGCATGTATGAACGTCCCCGGTTTTGCAAGATGCCGTAGATGTAGGTTTGGTTCGACTGCAAACATGTATCCGGCCTGTTGATGGGCATTCTGCCTTGGCCCCGATGGATAATCCGCGTGTCTGGTCCTCAACAAAGATTCGGCCTGTGTTGCAGCCTCTGCATGGATCAGGTTTTCCAAACACTGGTTCGACCTATCCGCCATCTCTCGTCATCGCGCAAATCGTGGAACTACAGCGATTTCCTCTCTATTTACAGCTGGTTAAAACCCTACCGATCTTCCTGCTATACCGCCATTCGATAGGATTCTTCCCGGGCCATCAACGCCCAGGCAGTCCGCACCATCTTGGCGGCCAAGGCGACCGCCGTCTTCTGGACACCCCGCCGGTTTACCAGATCTCGAATCCATTGCGATCTTGGATCCGATTTCTCTCCCACATGGCGAATCACCGTCATGGCCCCTTGTACAAAGAGGGTGCGCAGATAACTATCCCCGTGTTTGGTGATTCTCCCCAGTCGGGTCTTCCCTCCAGAACTCGATTGCCTGGGCACGAGCCCAACCCAGGCGGCGAGTTCTCGGCCATTGCGAAAAAGCTTGGCATCCCCGACAGTCGCCACCACCGCAGTCGCCGTGACGGGCCCTATCCCAGGAATCTCCGCAAGGCGCTGTGCAGTTTCTTCTTGCGCAAGACGGGCTATCCTTTGGTCGCACTCCGCCAAGCGCTCGTCCAGGCGGAGTAGGTCCCCCCGCAATGCGGCGAAGAGGCCGATCGCCTCCATGGGCATATCGGCATCCGTAATAGCCTCCAATAGACGCTGGGGAAATTTCGCCGCCCCTTGTGGGAGTACAATGCCGAATTCCTGCAGGAGACCGCGGATTCGGTTGATCAGCGCGGTACGGTCCACCTTGATGGATTCTCTGACCCGGTGTAGGGTCAAAGCCGCCTGTTGTTCTGGGGTCTTGATGGGGACGAAGCGCATGTTGGGCCGCGCCACCGCCTCACAGATAGCCTCAGCATCGTTGGCGTCGTTTTTTCCGCTCTTCCGGTAGGGCACCACAAATTGGGGCGCGACCATCCGTACCGTGTGACCCAGCTGAGTAATCTTGCGCGCCCAATGATGGGCGCCGCCACAGGCTTCGATGCCAATGAGACAAGGTGGCAAATTAGCCAGGGTCACCAGGAGCTTGGCCCGAGTGACCGTCTTTCTCAGCGAAGTTTTGCCGTGCCGGTCGACACCGTGCAGCTGAAAAACATTTTTCGCTATATCAATACCGATGGTAGTAATATCTTTCATGGGATGAGCCTCCTTGTTCAATGGGTCCCCCATCGTGGCATCGGACCACGGCGGGGGAAAGGGGACGTTCATCCCATTAAAGATGGGCTTCCTGGGCGTCGTGCCTGGTCAGCCACTCCAGGAACTGCTGATGTCCAACGGGTGTGCTGGGGAAGACCTTACTGCGATACTTGCCCTCAGCGTTCAAGAGAGCCACATCGAATTTGGTCTTGGCCACGTCGATACCAACGAATAGAGTAGGATTAGTCATGCCAATCTCCTTGAAAAGATAACGGCGATCTACGGACCATGCCGGTTCAACCTTATCTGTGCAGGCTCTTGCCCAGGGCAGGCCTTGGATACCGTCCGAACGGGTGGCAAAGGTGAGGCGAGCGATTAATCTGCATTACAGGATTGATTCCTTGGGTGACAACCAGTCTTGCCCGCCTCGCTCCGGGGATCAGCCGAAGGGTACCAATCCACAGGGACTGGTTCCAAGACATAAGGGTGGTAAGTTTCTGCGCACCATTGGTATGGCTCGCGCTGAAGTCAAAATCGGCATGATGAATCTGGTCTATAACATGCGGCGATTTACCTGCTTGATGCAGCAATCGGTGGCCAGGTAGGGATCAATCCGTCAAAGCCCACGAAAAAGGCTAAAAATACGCAGATAAAGTAGGGATAATGCGTAAAAATCGCCTGAAATCGGCGAGGAAGGGGGAATATGCCATTCTCAAGTCGTGAAATTTTTGTTATTCGAAGTGCCCTTACATCCGGCGGTGACATGCGCATTTAATACAATCAGTTACCTAGCTTAGGTAGTGCTTTGGGCGGCTGGAGTAGTTGGCATCAAAACCTCCTCGCTTTATGTCTGTCGGACTGGGAATCAGCATGAATCTGGCTCGTTATTGTTGGTGGTTTTTTTGGTTCAAAGTGATGTCATCGGCAACCCTCTCCCTTCGTCCTGACTGTAGCTTTCCTGAAACATTCCTTAACGCCATAAAAAGCACCAAATAAACCGATGCAGAGGGCAGTTCCCGAAAGGACACCCTCCAAGGTTGTCACAATAACGTTACAAAGGGCTGGGACAAAACATCTCTTTCGTTGCCACGTTTGTCAGGTTTACAGGCTCTCAGGCGCCGTTACGCTTCGCGGCATGACTCTTGCGTTCAGTATAACCATTTCCACAACGAGAAGTAGATGTAGGGAAGGGAACGTCACCGATTGCCTGTTGTTCGTGAATTGAGGGGGACAGTATGGATTTGCCGCAGGATCATCCGGCAGGCAGGCTTTCTCTGGAGCAGCGAATGACCTGCGCGATCCGCCGAGTGCAGAAAAACGGGGGAAACTTCGCCTTGCTGCTCATTCGCCCCCGCTACTGTCTGGTGTCGCAGATCACCCGTGGCGTCCTTGTGCATCCTGGCCTCATACGCCAGATCTATGACCGCCTGCTGCCCTTGGTGCGGCGCATCGACAGCGTTGCCCTGTTGAACGGGCAAAATATTGCCCTCCTGGCGGAGGGTGTGAAGGGTACTGGAGCCGCATTGTCTCTGGCACGCCGCCTCCATGCCCTGTTGGATGACCCCTTTTCCGCTATGGCTGAGCGTGGTGCCATCGATTCGGATATGGGTGTTGTCTTGTATCCTCTCCATGGGCTCACTCCCACGGATTTAATCGCCAATGCCAAGGCGGCTTTGCTACAGACTACACGTCCAGGAGGTACGGACATGGAACTGTACAACCAGACACCCCCTTCCGTCGTTACAACAGATAGAGGGTTTTCTGGCGCAGAACTAATGACAGCAATAAATCACGATGAACTGTTTTTGCACTACCAGCCACAGGCGCACCTCCCGGATGACTCAGTCTGTGGCGTAGAAGCATTGCTACGCTGGCAGCACCCTCGCCACGGACTGCTCTACCCGCAACAGTTTTTCCCCTCCGCGCGACTTCATGGTGTCCTTCTGTCCCTGGAAGCCTGGGCCTTGCGCCACGCGTGCATGAACTTTGCGTCATGGCCTCCACAAGTCACCGCCGGAATGCATCTGGGGATTAATGTGTCCCCGTCATTTCTCTGCGATGCCGCATTTCCCCTTCTGCTGGATGCCGTGATCGGAGAGTCTGCGCTGTTGCCGTGCCTGATCAGGCTGGAAATCAATGCAGAGGATCTGGTGTTACACCCCGCCGAATGGGTTTCGCGGATGCCGGCCATTCGTCAGCTGGGGGTGGGTATCGTCCTCGATCATGTGGATGACCTTGCTCTGGTCCCCAAGCTACTGCGCATGTTGAAGCCGGGAATCATCAAATTGGATATGGATATATTTGTCGGAGAGGATCCCGCTCTTGTCCATGGGGCTATAGCGGATTTGAACGAATGGGCCGGGCAATATGGAGCCCGGCTTATGGCCCAGAATGTTGAACAAGTCAGTCAGCTTGCTTATGTGACGGATAGCGGTATTGGCGAGGGGCAGGGCACCTTATTTTACCCACCCCTGCCAGCCGTGGCTGTATATGCTTTGCGTAACCGGTAGGAAATAACAAGCCAACGGAGGTGCCTTATGACTCAACATATCCCGTATGAATCCCTGGGCAAGGGAAAAACAGTCGTCATCCTCATTTTTCTCCTCGCCGCAGTCTGGTATCTCCCTTGGCGGGCGGGAGTCCTGAATGAAGACCATCTGGTTTTTTCTGTTGTTCTATATGGAGCGGAGCTTTTCAGTTTCTTTACCATCATGCTCCATCTGTTCATGACCTGGCGTCTGACATTAAGGAAAGCGCCGCCCGCACCCCCCGGTTTGCGGGTGGCTGTACTCGTACCGACGATCAACGAACCCGTGGGCATGCTGCGCCAGACATTGCTAGGTGCCATCCGTATGGATTATCCCCATCAGACCTGGCTACTGGACGATGGCCGCCGCCCCCAGATGCGGCGCCTCGCCAGGGAGATCGGGTGCAACTATCTTACGCGCACGGACAACACCGACGCCAAAGCCGGATCCTTAAATAACGCCCTGCACCATATCGAGGCGGATGTTCTGGCTATCTTTGATGCAGATCATATTCCAGCAAAAGAGTTCCTGACACATACCCTGGGATATTTTAGCGACGAAAATGTGGCCTTCGTACAGACACCACAGGATTTTTACAATCTCGATTCATACCAGCATATAAAAAATTCGCACAGTCAGAGTATCTGGATGGAGCAGTCACTTTTCTTTCGCGTGATACAGCGCGGCAAGGACTACTGGAATGCCGCATTCTTTTGCGGTAGCTGTGCGGTGATCCGCCGGACGGCGCTGGATAGTATTGGTGGCTTTGCCACGGGAACGGTCACGGAGGATTTGCATACCTCTCTGCGCCTGCACAAAAAGGGTTATACGTCAGTCTATCATCCGGAATCCCTGGCGTATGGGTTAGCACCGCTATCCATAGGCCCTTATCTGCAGCAGCGCATACGCTGGGGGCAAGGAGCCATGCAGGTGTGGCGCAAAGAGGGCATTCTGTTCACTCGCGATCTGACCATACCCCAGAGAATCAATTATCTGGCATCAACCATTACCTACTTCGATGGTTGGCAGAAAGGAATATTCTATATTGCACCGGTGCTGGTATTGGTTCTGGGATGGTTGCCCATCGTTGATATTGCTAGTGTCACCTTTCTGTGGCACTTCATCCCCTATTACGTGCTCACGTTCTGGGCTTTTGAGGAAATCAATCGCGGCTATGGCCGTGTGCTCCAGACAGAGCAGTTCAATATGACGCGGTTCTGGGCGCTCATGGTGTCAACCTTGGGTTGGTTCAGAGGAAGAATCACCTTTTCCGTGACGCCAAAGAATGTTAGCTCCCATCATGGAGATCATCACTACATAATCCCCCAATATTCCATACTGGCGGCGAATGCAATTGCTATTCCTTTTGGGATATGGGGATTATCTGGGTACGGTGCGCTCCCTACGAGCGCACTGGTGGCCAACATACTATGGTCTTTTGTGAATATCGGGTTGGCGGCACTGGTGGTGGCTATGACCCTTTTGCGTCGTCACCGGCGCAATGAATATCGCTTTCCCGTACCGCTTGTGGTGCGTATTGATGATCCGTCGGGTCCGTCGGAACTGGCCATTGCCGAAGACGTATCGCTTTCCGGATTTCGTATTTATTCGCGATTAGCGCAAGAGATGGTCCTACATGATAAAATTAGCGGTCGCTTGCTGATTCCCGATGGAGAGATTTCATTTTCTGCGGAGGTGATTGGCGAAAATGAGGGCGAAATGGGTAAAGTCCGGACTGTGGGTTGCCGACTCATCTGGCCGGACGATGCAGCCAGGGACCGCTTGGGGCTTTTCCTCTACGGCTCGAATTTGCAATGGCGGGTTCTCGGATTGTCGGATCGGGTACATACTCCCCTAGAGAGTCTACAGCTCTGGTTGATGGGGCACGGAGTCCATGCCAATGCCGTCAGACGTTGGATTCCTGTCTTTTATCAACGGCTTGATGTTTCTGGCGATCAACAGTGGGTGGGCTTGATTTCCGGCAACACCAGCGGACCCCGCACCTTTTTGACCTATGATGCTCTAGGTTCCGAGGCCGATGTGCAAATGTTGATGCAAGGCAAATACCGGCAGCAGTCTTTACGCATCAGGGCGGATTTCAGTGAGCGGGTAGGGAATTCCGTCGCGCCGGTGTATGTCTACCAAGCGGCGGAACGTGCCGCCGGGTGACATGGGGCTGCCTCCGGAACCAGATGTTGCCCTAAATATCCTTAGCGGTGGCAAAAGAGGAACCTAAATGTCACTCATTGGTGCGGGATCAGATCTATTGCCACGTTTTCTCGTACCGAATCCGGGCGAAGAGTCTCTGCTGCGGCGCCATGGTCCATCCATCGCGCCGCGGGCGAGGGCATTTACCCATCGCTGGGCAGCACTCCTGCATCAGGAGAAGAGTCTACAACCCCTGCTGCACAAGCCTTTCCTGGCGCTGGCGCTGCCACTCATAGAGGGCCATTATGCCGCGCTTTTGGGCACAGACTATGACGCCGGACGACGGGCGTGCTTGCAGCACGCGGGCGACCTCCCGCGATCTATTCTATCGGGCTATTACCCAGGTAAACCGGATGCTGACGCATCCGCAACCCGAGTCGTCCATAGAGGATATCCTGTCCCGAGGAGTCAGCCTGATCGCCAATATCCTGCAAGCTCCCTTGGTCTGGATTGGTATTGCTCCCAATGGACAATCGGAGTTGTCCATTGCGGCTGCGGCGAGTCCTGGGGTTTCGGGCCTCGCCAGCATGCGGGTATCGGTTGATCCTGACGTTCCAGAAGGGGCTGGACCCAGTGGGCAGTCTGTCCGTTCGGGGCAGCCTTATGTCTGCCATCGTGACGACCCGATTATGGCGCCCTGGCGGAATCTGGCCATCGCTAACGGCATCGGGGGCTTTGCGGGTGCGCCCTTTTATCTCAATGAAGGTGACCGGGGAATCGTTTCTATTTGCCGGCGCGATGAGGAAAGCTTCCCAGAAGATGTCGTGGGCCTGATTTTCCATCTGGCCGAAGATGTCGGGACCTTTCTGGATCGGCTGTGCAACCTCTTAAATCAACTGGTGAGCAATATCCATATTGCCTTGGATGAATATCATAGCCGTCAACAATTGGCGGCTGAACGAGAGTCTCATGCTTGGCAAGCCCACCACGATTGCCTCACCGGTCTGCCCAATCGACTCGGCCTTGCCCGGCGTTTGGGCGACGCCAGCGCCCGGGCACTTCGCCATGAGCGACTGCTGGCCGTGGGGATGCTCGATCTCGATGATTTCAAGGCCATTAATGATATCCATGGACACGCCATTGGTGATCGTCTCCTGGTGGATATGGCCGGACGCTTGAAACGGGCTCTGCGCCATACAGATTTTGCCGCGCGCCTGGGGGGTGACGAATTTGTACTGGTGCTGGAAGACCTGCAGGATCTGGGCTACTTGGAGGCGGTCATCGCCAAGGTGGGCGAGGTCCTCTGTTGGGCTGATCCAAGGGTTGGCTGTGAAAAATCTCCAGTGGCTGGCGACGACGCCACTGCTGAATACGTTGTCCTCCCCCATAACGGCCGCTATCGTGGCCTTGGGGTTGACGGGCACGACCATCGACATCGCCCATCATGCCTACCACCGGGTGTTGGAGGCCACGCTCAAAGCCTTCCGGACGGAGGGCACGGTGGACTGGACAGTCGCCGAAGATGCGGCCGATTTCTTCCAGCAAACCCTGTTCAGCGCGATTCGTGAGACAAACGGGCACCCCCACGTTCCCACGCCCTAAAACCCTGTCAGCATAACCTCTCCCGCCCGTCGACACCCTTAATATGCCAGATATCCTCCTGCTATGTAGACCCTGTTTTCGCCAGAGATGGTTGCAACACCAGCGCCTGTATCTTTTCTGAAGCAAGTTCGCACCCACCGTGAATGCTGTGTTACGCGCGGCAACAGTAGCGTTTCAGGGAACCCATAGCAAATTGGAGCAGGAATTGTTGCGGATCCTTTACAAATTGCATTCGGCAATGACGCTTGAATCCATAAACATAACAATTAAAAACAATTAGTTACAATAGTGGCATAGGGGTTGCTATAGGAAAGGCGTCCCTCCCGAAGTTTTGGGGACGCATTAAAGCGACGATCCAGGATGATCAGAAGATCCTTCTGGAACCTTTTGGGAACACGAATTGATTGGAGGAAGTCATGAAAAAGTCAGCCCTTTTAGTTTCTGCATTGGCTCTTGCGTTTTCTGGTGCCGCGTTTGCTCGGGACAACGGGAATCCACCCCCACCCCCACCCCACCATTCGGCCAAACCCGCCAAGGCCAATAGCGACGTGGTGAAGCTGGGTGTGGTTCACGGTAATTCAGTCTCTGCAACCAGTGGTACCGGGTTGAACAACAGCCAGACCAATATCGGCTCCGATGCCGCCATCAATAACCAAGCCTTTGAAAACGCGACTGGTGTCGTTTCGGTCAACCAGAACAGTGGTGCCAATGGCTTGCTGCAAAATCAGACCCAGGTGCAGGTGAATGCCGTCAGTGGTGACATCAAAGCGAAAATGGAGAGCGTGGATCTGGGTTTGGTGCATGGAAACCGGATCGGAGTAAGCACCGACGGTGCCCAGACCAATTATAACGGCAACGCCTATCTGGGCGACCATGCCTTTGCCAACACAGCGGGTATCATTTCCCTCAACCAGAACAGTGGCGCCAACAGCCTTCTGGACAATCAGACCAACGTGCAGGTCAACGAATTGAGTCCTTGCGCCAATGGTAGCTGCTTTACCGGCAAAGTGGATTTGATCTCTTTGCAGGGGGGCGCCGTCCTGGGAAACACGGTCAACATCTCCGCTGATCCTGGGTACAACTGGTACGGTCAGAACGGTCTGACCAATTACAATGCCAATGCCACCATCAATGGCGATACCTTCAACGGCGCATCGGGCATCATCTCGGCCAACCAGAACAGCGGCGCCAACAGCCTCCTGCAGAATCAGACCAACGTACAGGTCAGCCAAGTGGGTTCCAGCAGCGGCAACGCCTTTGGCGCGCTGGGGGGTGTGGTAGCGGGGAACGCTCTGCAGGTATCTGCCACGGGCAATCCGTGCAATCCGTGTGCATTCACCCAGGCGAACTATGCGGCTAACGCCACCATCGGTGGCAACGCTTTCCAGCATGCCTCTGGCGTGATCGCGCTCAACCAGAACACTGGTGCCAACAGCATGTTGCAGAACCAGACCTCGATCCAGGTCAACAACTAAGTCACGCGATGCAAGGTGGGGGGTGCCAAAGTCTCGGCATTCCCTATTTTTACCAAGAATGTGAGGAGAGAGATCATGAACATTCGCATGCGTCACTTATTCATGACGGGTATTTTGCTGTCCTGGGCATTCGGCGCGCAAGCGGCGACCTTGCCGATGGATGGCGTATCCGCTTTGGCCTTGCTGGGTACTGCCGTAGGCACCCAGGCGTTAGTACATTCTGCGGGCAAGGCGTTGCCCAATCAGAGCTTGTCCACCCTGGTGATGAATGGGACATCAGCGGGAAATACTGTGGGTAATGGGGTCGTTACCGGTAGCAATATCATCCAGGGCGGTGCCTCGGCAATGCCTCCGGTTTTGTAACGGTCATTCAGAATTCCGGCAATAATGTCCTCATTCAGAATGCGATGCAAATCAACCTGACCATGCATTGATGGGAGTTTCTCATGTCTACTAAACGCTGGTTGTTGGCAATGGCTTCACTATTGGTCACGCTGGCCCTGAGTCAGGGGCAGGCCGTGGCCGATGCTTATTTGGCAACCGCTGGCGGTCAATTCAATATTCCCGTCAAGAGCATGAATGCCATGCGCTTTCAGTCGGTGATCCATCAACAATATGACTTTAGTTGTGGATCCGCGGCGGTGGCCACCTTACTCACCTATAGCTATAACGATCCCGCGGATGAGATGAAGGTTTTCAAGTGGATGTGGGATCATGGTGATAAACCAGTCATCGAGAAGGAAGGGTTTTCCCTGCTCGATATGAAAAACTATCTGGACGCCCACGGCTTCGCCGCCAACGGCTTCCGGACTTCTTTGCGCAATCTGGCCAAGGTGAATCTGCCGGCGATTGCCCTTATCGATTTTAACGGCTACATGCATTTTGTGGTGGTGAAAGGAGTCGAGCAGGATGAGGTGCTGGTCGGCGATCCGGCCTTGGGCTTACGCCTTATCTCCCGGAAATCCTTTGATGCCATGTGGAAGAAAAACGGGATTCTTTTTGTCATTACCAGTGGGCCGGGTATCAAGATGGCCAAGGCCTCCTTTAACAGCATTGCCGAATGGGACAAAGTACCCCGCGCACCGCTGGCTGCAGCCATGCAGCAGCAACCGTCGCTGGGTTCCTTCCTGCTCACGCTGCCTCGGGCAGGAAGTTTTTGAAGCATCTTAAAATAACCGGAGGAAATGATCATGGATGAGTTCGCTTGCAAGTCGAAACAGTCTTTTCAGCATACCCTGATGAGTGCCGTGATCATCCTCAGCATGGCAGAACCCGCCAGTGCGTCGGTCATGCCGGTGCTCGGAATGCCGGTGCCTGTAGCTGAGTTGGCGAAATTGCGCGGAGGTTTTGAGGTCGGGGGCATGATGGTGAAGTTTGGTGTGGAGATGACCACCTATATCAATGGAATGCTGGCATCACGCTCGGGGATCGACTCCGGCTCTAGCAGTAATAGCATCATCGCATCGCAGAATACCCGTGTTCAGCAGACCATGGTCGTGGCACAGGGAAATGGTGTACAGCAGGTAGTGCAGGTGGGAAATGCGAACCAGGTTTCCAGCAGCCTCCTCAACCAGGCCACCAGCGCCTTGGCGGTGGTGCAGAACAACCTCGATAACCAGGTGATCCAGCATGCGACCGTAATCAACCTGGATGTCAGCAACGGGATCCATACCCAGCAAATGACCCAGATTGGTCAGGCGCTGCAGCAGGGTAACATTCGGAGTTTGAACGTCCCGTAGGCGGATAGGACGGGAAGGGGGATGCCATGTTTAGGAAGATGATACGGACGACAATCGGTGCCGGGCTGGTGCTGGGAATATGGGCCTGGGCACCCGTCATGGCGGCAGAATCAGCGGGCGGTCATGACTTTCCGGCAATGCAACCTGCGGCCTTCGATAGGGGCGCTATCGTCAGCAACACCGTCTTGCGTCAAGCCCGTGGTGGGGGAATAACTGTACCCAGCTTGGCAGTCTCTGCCCATCAAATGCCGGTGGTCATGCTCTGGGATGAGTTGCCCATACCGGCCACATCCTCCAACACCCTAGAATCGGGTGGCAATTCTCGGGGCAACACCCAAAATGGCGTCAGGCCAAACGCATCGCAGTCGTTGGTGGTAATCCTGCCCAATTTGCAAAATCTGCCAGCGTCTGTGATGCAGACATCTGGTTCCTTCAGCGGCAACTAACCTTCTATGGAAACGGATGGAAAAGCTGAAACGCGTAGAGCGTTTCCAGAACCCGCAAACAAAAAATTATTGTCGATACATGGTGCCATAGAGAATCTCAAAGCTTGTCGGCTCGGCACCTTCCACGGCGCACCGGAAAATGCCAGCAAAAACGCCTCGACAAGCTTGTCTACGGTATTAATCACCGTTTTTAGGAGCCAGAACTGTCTATACACTTGCTCAATGTGTGCAGGGATCATACGCCGCTCTATTAGGTAGCTGAAAAAGGTTAAAAGGCATGAATACAAATAAAACACTCCCCGCACACGCGCACCAAATACATCCATATGATCATAAAGTGAATAGTGTTCATTTGGATTATTTCTCATCGTCAGGGACCCGGTTACTTCTCCAGGCCCCCTGCTTTGTTTTTGATGAACTCTGTTATCGCTTAGGGAATTCTTACAAGGCCAAGTGCTGGATGGCAGCGCGCCTGGAAGAGGTCTGTTCCCTGTCCCAAGATGCCATCGAGGGATATATCAACATGATGGCCGATCATCTGTTGGAAAAATGGAATCCTGGCGCGGTCCACGGCCTGGGTGCCCACCCCAGAACACAGCGTATCAAGGTATTCCAGTTTTCCATGGACGACCCGGTCAGTGAGACGGTTCGGCACGAATCCACACAGTAGCAACGCAATGAGCAAACCAAATACTGATTGCCCAATGCCGATAACCCAGACAAATAAACGCTAGTGCCAACGATAACTGCTTTTTCGGCTGCAACGGCGTTTTGAAAATCTGGCGGTTTTATGATTCGCGGGAAACGTCGGTGGCGGGTGGCGCCGAAACATCCCAACACCCTGAGTTAACGCTGCTTCTCTTGCCTCCTTCTCAAGGTGAAACATAAGGAAGAAAGAGGCATGGCAATGCGTCATCGGTTCTGCATGGCGGCATTGATGGCAATGTGTGGGGAGTGGAACCGACCATGGTGGCCCATGGTCGACGCGCCTACTGGAGCCGCTTTCGGAGAGGGATCCGGCCGGTATTCTGATTGAGTTTCGGTCCCGAAGGTGCCTTGCGACGCAATATGTCCCCGAATGCCCCTAGAGGGTGTAAGGGACCCGGAGTGTGAGTTGCACATCCGGTGCCTGGCGGGTGGCGCCTACGGCCAGGTTCAGATTGATGGATGTACTCTTATTGAGGGTGTAAGACCAGCCCACCAGAAAAGACCCTACCTCCAGGGTTGTGGCCAAGGGCGGAGTAATGCCGCCTACTTTAGGCGCGCTGACGATACTTTGGTTATAGCCTAGACTAATCGACGCGCGGTCGTTTAGAGATAGGCCCGCACCAAAGCCGAAGCCGATGGCGTTACCGGGGCTAATGTAGGTGCCGGCGGCATTATGGCCAATGTTCCAGAGGTAACTGACATTCCCGTAAAAAACGGCCGGGTCAGAGGGATAGAGTACCGTGAGACTAGGCTGGACACCCCAGAAGCCTGTCCCCGTCGGTTGCTGTTCAAGAATTCCGGCCGGATAACTCTGATAGGTGGGCATGCTGAAGGGGCTACTGCCGGTCATGCTTTTTACTTGCAAATTGGCAATGTAATAGGGCGAGCCATTACCACCCTTATTGATCTGATAATGCATGGAGAGTTCAATGTCTCCCAGACCAGAACCGGTACTGTTGAATGCCTGCTGGACACCGTTGTTGGTAAGGTTTGAGACGGCGGTGTTTTGTTGCGCATAGACAAAAGGCACCCTGAGATCCATTTCCAGGCGGTTGCTCACCCCATAGCGAAAGGTGACACCGGCATAGGCGGTGTCGTTGGTGTATTGCTGGATATTTATGTTGCCAATGGCTAGTACCTGCGCAAGCACGAAACCCTGCACGGCGGCGATACTGGATGACGAATGAGTATATTGGATAAAGGGCTCAATGACGAACTTGCCTGCTGGCGTAAGCACTCCAGTGGTGCTGATGAGGGTTTCGATGGCCGGCGGACGGCTTTGTTCAGCCGGAGCTTGGCCTACCGGCTTGCTTGGCGGAGCCTCGCTCGAAGAGGCCGTATCGGCCCAGGCGGGGCTGGCGCACCACAAGGTGCCTGCCAGTATTGCGGATGCGTAGATTGTTGCTTGCATCAATCCTTGTTGTTTCATAATTCAAGATTCCTCCTGGTGGTAATGGCTAACGGTGTTTTAGCCAAAAAGTATTAGTATGATTAGTTGGTGCTGAGTGCATGCTTCTCCATGAGACGATATAGCGTGACGCGGGAAACGCCAAGCTGTTTCGATGCCAGCAAAACGCTGCCCTGGTTCTGGGCGAGAGCTGCGCGGATGGTATCGGTTTCGGCCCTGTCCCGCGCTTCGCCCAAAGTAAGTACCCACCGGGAGTTGTTTCTCTGCTCCAGTCCAAGATCGGATGGGGAAATCAGGGAGTTGTCGCACATGACCATGGCCCGGCGCACCCGATTGATCAGCTCGCGAACATTGCCCGGCCAGTCGAAGTTGTTCATGGTATGCAGAGCGTCTTTGCTGAATCCTTTTATCTTCCGTCCTTTTTCTTCGGCAAAGCGGTGGAAGATATATTGAGCTAACAGGGGCACGTCGCCGACGCGCTCGCGCAGGGCAGGCATCCTGATCTGAAGAACGTTGAGACGATAGTAAAGATCCTCGCGGAATCGACCCTCGCGAACGGCCTTTTCCAGATCGACATGGGTGGCGGCAATCACCCGCACATCCACGGTGATGTCTTCGCGACCACCGACCCGCTCTATGGTTTTTTCCTGTAGGAAGCGCAGAAGGTTAGCCTGGAGTTCCATGGGCAAATCGCCAATCTCGTCGAGAAAGAGGCTGCCACCGGAGGCGACCTCAATGCGGCCGATTTTTCGCTGGTGGGCGCCAGTGAATGAGCCCTTTTCATGGCCGAAGAGTTCGGACTGGATGAGATTGGTGGGTAATGCCCCACAGTTTACGGCGATGAATGGCCCATGGCCCCGCGAAGAGCGTTCGTGGATAGCCTGCGCGGCCAGCTCCTTGCCCGTGCCGCTTTCACCGGTAATCAGCACGGGTGCATCTACACCGGCTACCTTGCGGATTTCTTTGAAGACTTTTTGCATCTGTGGGCTGGCGCCGACCATTTCGCTTTCACCGTTACTGCGCACCTCCCCTTCTTCGGGCAGCAGCGCATCGGCGGCAATCTCTGCCATCCCCAAGGCATGGCCCAAGGTAAGCAGGAGACGGTCGGAATCGACAGGCAGGGTGTGATAGTCGTAAAATGTGGCGCTAACCAGCTCACGCAGGGGGGGGGAGTCGAGGGCATCCTTGGGAAGTAAGACGATCCAACGAATATGCCCTGCCCGGGCAATGGTGGACTCCACGCACCGGCAATTATTGATGATCTCCCGGTGATCCGGCGCGACTATACCCACCTTGAATTCTGCTGCAGACGAGAGTTTTTGTAGTTCATTAATATTTTCCGCATATCGCAGCTGCCACTCTTCGCTACACAGTCGCTCCGCCCATGGTTCTATGGTGTGTCTGGTGCCAAAGTACAGTAGTGGGCGGCTCACAACGACGGCATCTGCCCCGCAAATCTGACTGTATGACATATCGATTCCTTCCTCTAGAACACACCATCAGTAATCGTAGTGATGATAGTACAAATGCCGAAGTTCCGCCCCATACACCAGTTTCTATCATAGCTCTCGGTGACCGCCTGCTCCTGGTTTGGATGCGGCACCAGCGGCCTTGATTTTTCCTTTGTCAGACACCACTTTCAGCCTGCTTACATTCAACCGTTCGCTCTCTGCGCGAACCCAGTTAATTCAGGAGAGATAGAGATAATGGCCGCCAGCAAGGAAACCATGCAATTTCAAACCGAGATCAATCAGCTATTGCAGTTGATGATCCATTCGCTTTACTCCAACAAAGAGATCTTTCTGCGCGAGTTGATCTCCAATGCCTCTGACGCCTGCGACAAGTTACGCTTCGAGGCATTGGCCGACCCCGCCCTCTTAACAGGTGACAGCGAGCTCAAGGTTGAGGTGGACTTCGATCCCGAGGCTGGCACCATTACCGTGCGAGACAACGGTATTGGCATGAACCGCGACGAGGTGATTGCCAATATCGGCACTATCGCCAAATCCGGGACGCGGGAGTTCTTTGAGCGCCTCAGCGG
>JAKBXD010000028.1 GCA_021840785.1 Pseudomonadota bacterium | reverse complement strand
ACCGCCTTACTGCGTCAACACATGCCCGACATCAAGGTTCGATTCGTGAATGTGGTGGACTTGTTCAAATTGGTACCACATACCGAACACGCACACGGGATGACGGATCGTGAGTTCGAGGCGCTGTTCACTTCCAGCAAGCCGGTGATCTTCAATTTCCACTCTTACCCGTGGCTCATCCACCGCTTAACCTACCGGCGACCCGGACAGCATCATATCCATGTGCGTGGTTACAAAGAGAAAGGCAATATCAACACGCCCCTGGAACTTGCGATCTTGAATCAGACGGATCGTTTTAGCCTGGCCATTGACGCCATTGACCGGATACCCCGCCTCTGCGATACGGGGTCCTGTGTGCGAGAAGCACTGCTTGATCAACAGTTCGCCTGTAAGAACCATGCCTACGAATTTGGCGTGGATCGACAGGATATTCAGGATTGGAGGTGGCCGTTTTAGGGAGCACAGCGGACGTGAATGAAATTGTCTCCGATCCTATCCGACCCTAAAATGCGAAAGGATCCCATCAATGAATCGACAGGATCCCATCACAAACAACAGGCGCGAAAAAATTACTTCATCATCGCCTTCTTGAACATCCGCTCTACCTTCATGTTGGCCTCATCAGCCTTCTGATTGGCGGCGTTGGCTGTGCTCATCGCCTGATCAGCGGTGCTCTGCGCAGCGTTAGCCTTGCTCAGCGCATCTGTCGCGGTGCTTTGCGCGGAATTGGCCTTGGCCAAAGCCTCGTTGGCGGTGGACTGTGCGGCGTCAGCCTTGGCAGCAACTTTGTCGAGGTCAGAGGTGGTCGCACAACCGGCCAAGCCCAAGGGCAAAATCAGCGCGGTTACTTTCAAGGCGGTGGTGAACTTGCTCATAGCAGTCTCCTTTGTTGGGTTGAATAACAGGCAGACAAAGCATAGCTAAAAAAACAACAACACGCCAGTCTTTAGTCGTACTTTTTCGACGATAGTCATAATCTGGCTCACTGAGCATCTGCGAACACCCAAGGCCGCCGTTTAAGTCCACGGACACCGGGCACTCAGCAAAAATGCGAAGCCTCTTAAACTATCTGGCCGCATTGGGTCGACTCTCCCACAGATAACCGACGCATCCCGGCAATGCAAGACAACCGACTGTTTACAAAGCAAAAAATTTATCCCCTTGATTTTTTCCACATTTTTTGTAAAATATTGTTCCGTTTCATATTTTGAGAATAATCCCAGATGCGTTGAAACTGGGAGAGGTCGCCACAGACCGACTCAGATAAGGAGATAGACTTGATACAACGATTATCTACCGGGCTGGGTATTGCTCTGTTTGCACTATTATTACCCAACGCTTTGGCGCTCAATTCACCAGACTTGCCGGCTCCGCTGCTGAACAAACTATCGAGAAGCGCAAAAAGCCTTCAGTGGATAGACGGGCAGATGGAAAAAACTACGGACACACAATCAGCTTCCGGGGATGGGTCTGCTCGCAGTGATGGCGCCCTACTCATGCGGCATAAGATGTTTTACCTTCGGCGAGTTACCGCTTATAACGCGCTTCCCGACCAGACCAGTGGAAATCCGGATATCGCTGCCTGCGGCGCCAACCGGCCCAACCAGATTGCTCTGTCACAGGACCTATTTTTCCTGAAGAATGGAGGCAACCGCTGTGGTGAACGCATCAACATCGTGTTACCTTCTGGGCGGGTGATAGACGGTATTGTCTGGGATACCATGAATTCCCGCTATCACATGGCTGCCGACATTCTTATGAGTAGTGTTCGACGCGCTATGGACTTCGGGGTAAAGCGGGCAAAATTACGTTTCATACACGCGCAGGCACCATCGACCAACGGTCTCTGAACCGACGATTATCGCCCATGATGGCCGGGTCCGGCCGCCATCATCGCCTCCACATCGGCCAAGCCCTTGGGCACCTCGCCTGAAAGGACATCCGGCCCGTTGGCAGTCACCAGCACGTCGTCCTCAATACGAATCCCGATACCACGCCAACGCTCCGGTACCGTTTGATTATCCGGGGAGAAATATAGTCCCGGTTCTACCGTCAGCACCATCCCCGCCGCCAGCTTCCGCCAGGACTGATCTGCGCTGCGATAATGGCCGACATCGTGGACATCCATACCCAGCCAATGTCCTGTCCGGTGCATATAGAAGGCCTTATAACTGCCCTGCTCAATGACTGCATCACGCTTTCCGGAAAGTATTTTCAAATCCAACAGACCATCCACAAGCACTCGGACGGCCTCGTCATGATAATCGGCAACGGAGCGCCCCACCTGCATGGCCGCGATCGCCGCTTCCTGACTGGCCAGAACGACTTCGTAAATTTCCCGTTGTGCAGGACTGAAAACGCCATTGACCGGCAAGGTCCGGGTGATATCGCCAGCATAGGCACCCACCTCTGCACCTGCATCGATCAGTACCAGATCGCCATCACGCAATTCCGCATCGTTTTCAGTGTAGTGCAGAATACAACCGTTGGCCCCACCACCGACGATACTGGGATAGGCCACACTGGGCGATCCAAGACGATGAAAAACGTGCTCAATCTCGGCGGCCAGTTCATACTCCAGCATACCCGGTTGGCACTGACGCATGGCATGACGATGACCGGCGCCACTGATACCCACCGCCGCCCGTAGGATTTCGATCTCCGCGGAATCCTTAAACAACCGCATCTCATGAATCAATTCAGCAACATCGACCACTTCGAGTGGGTAGCGCACGCCCTGGCGAATTTTGCTCTTGGCGACATTACGCCAGTGCATTACCCGCGCGTCGAAATCCGTGGATTGACCCATGGGATAAAACAATAACTCCCGGTTTTCCAGCAATTGTGGAAGGATATCATTCAGATCATGAATAGAGAGGCAACGGTCGACCCGGCATTGCTCAAGAGCACCCTCCAGCCCAGCACGACGCCCTTCCCAGGTTTCCCGCTCCGAATCGCGCGGACGACAGAACAGGATCTGCTCCCCATCAGCATGCCCTGGAACCAATACCAGCACCGCTTCAGGCTCCACGAATCCGGTCAGGTACAAGAAGTCGCTGTCGCCGCGAAAGGGATACTGCACATCGCTGTTACGGCTCTTGGGTATGGCGGTGGGTATAATCGCGACACCGGCAGCGGACATTTTTTGCATCAGATGACGGCGGCGAGCAGAATAATCGGGGCGGGGCAAATTGAGTTTGGGCATGGTAGAATAAGGCCTTTACTGCATGGCCCCTTCAACCTGTTTGGCAAATGCCGGATCGTCCTGTGTTTGCTTGAGCATGCTGGAGTACTGCTCCGCCGTCAAATGATTACTGGCAAGAATACGGTTTACACTGGTCATGTAAGACTTTTTCAACTCTTCCCGCTTGGTGGCAGTGATGCCCTTCTGGCTCAGGGCGTTGTGAACCTGTTCGTTGAGTGGCTTGATCCCCCGAACCGCGGCTGCGAAATTCTTTATCTCCGCAGGGCTTGCCACGGCACCCGCAGTCATTGCGGTGCGCACCAATCCTGGCGTCGATATCTCCATGCCGGACGCGAAGGTCACACTGGTCCCCAGACCAAACAGGCTCAAAGCGAACAGAGCGGGCCCTACGAATCCATGCCTGGATGAATGAAACACACTCTGCGCGGCAGAGTAAATGGCAGGCTGTTGCATAATAACCCTCCTCTCAGACTATCGGGAAAAACTCAGGAATAGCTTCATATATCAGTAAATTATGCGATTCATTACGCGCACTCCCAAGCCACCCTAACCGCTCCGAAAAGAGATTGCAAGCTACAGCACGCTATCCGGCCGACAGATGCATCGCAGCGGACGCGCAGGGCTTATCCCCCGTCGAAGGCCGCTGTTATGGCATCGCCAAGACGGGCAGCCGGGCGCAACTTGAAAGTAGCGGTACTCGAAATCTTGTCGCCACGCGGAAGAATGGCACCCTTAAAACCCAATTTGATCGCCTCCCGCACCCGCGCTTCAGTGCCCGCCACCGCACGCACCTCTCCCGCCAGACCCAGCTCGCCGAAAACAACCCGGCGCCCCTCCAAAGGTTTGTTGCGGAAACTGCTGAGCAGGGCCAAGGCCACCGCAAGATCGGCGGCTGGTTCGTTGACTTTGATTCCACCTGCGATATTCACAAAAACGTCCTGATCAAAAAACACACTGCCGCCGTGGCGGTGCAGGATAGCCAGCAGGAGGGAAAGGCGGTTAGGGTCCAGGCCGATGGCGACCCTGCGGGGGCGAGCCAGCGGACTCGGTGTCACCAGAGCCTGCACTTCCACCAGAAGCGGGCGGGTTCCCTCCTGCGTCGCCAGCACCACGCTCCCTGCTACGGGTCGGTCATGCTGCGACAGAAAGAGCTGTGAAGGGTTGGCAACCTCGCTCAACCCCTCTTCATGCATCTGAAAAACACCTAGTTCATTGGCGGCACCAAAGCGATTTTTGATGGCACGCACAATCCGGTAGGGGCTACCCGCCTCCCCTTCAAAATAAAGGACCGTATCCACCATGTGTTCCAGCACACGCGGGCCGGCAATGGCCCCCTCCTTGGTCACATGGCCGACCAGCCAGACCGTGGTGTCCGTAGCTTTGGCGAAACGCACCAGACGGGCCGCGCACTCCCGCACTTGCGCTACCGATCCAGGGGCTGATTGCAGCGTGTCGGTATAGACGGTCTGGATAGAATCCACCAGCACCAGTGCGGATCGCTCTGACTGGAGCAGACCCTCGATCGCTTCAAGATGGTTTTCGGCGACTACCCGTACGGAGCTCTGGCCCAGCCCCAAGCGCTGCGCGCGCAAGGCGACCTGTGCCGCGGACTCCTCGCCGGTGACGTAAAGTACCTTACTGGCCTGGGCCAGATGATGGGCGGTCTGGAGCAGGAGGGTGGATTTGCCGATACCCGGTTCCCCGCCCAGGAGAATGGCGGCCCCCGGCACCTGCCCACCGCCCAGCACCCGGTCGAGCTCTGCCAGACCCGTCGTGCTGCGCCCCACATCCGCGATCGGCACCGCGTGCAGAAATTGCGGCGGACTGGCCGTGGCATAGGTGGTTTGGGATTTGGCCCCGGTCTTCTCCATGCGCTGTTCGACGAAGCTGTTCCAGGCGCCACAATCCGGGCAGCGTCCCAGCCATTTGTTGCTGGTACTGCCGCATTTCTGACAGACAAAGAGGGTTTTGTCGCGGCTCATGAGACCAGCTGGCGCGGAACACGCATCTGCATACGGCAACTCAACTCGTAGGAGATCGTATCGAGTCTCGTCGCCAGGGATTCGAGGGCTGGTCCGCCAGCCCCCATAAGCACGACGGAAGCCCCGATTTCCGCCGACACGGTCGTCAAGTCTACAAAAAGCATGTCCATACTCACTCGTGCCAAAGTCCGGGTAGCCTGTCCGGCCACCGTGACCGGCGCCCCCGAACCCAGGTGACGCGGATAGCCATCACCGTAGCCCGCCGCCACGACCCCCACCCGGCAGTAGGCAGGAGCCTGCCAAGCTGCACCATAGCCCAGCCAGTCACCGGGGGCGAGCTCGCGGATGGCCACCACTTCGCTGCGCCAGGACAGCACCGGTTGCAAACCGATCTCGGTACCGCTGTGCCCGGCGAAGGGCGAAAGACCGTATAGCATGAGCCCGGGGCGCACCCAGTGCTGATGGGTAAAAGGCAGTGCCAGCACCCCCCCCGAATTGGCCAGGGTGTGCTGACCCGCCGTGCAATGACCAAAGTGCGCAATGGCCGCGACGAAAACGCCCGCCTGCTGACGACTGAAAGGGTCCTCCGGCGTATCGGAGCGGGCGAGATGACTCATCAGCCCCAGCACCTGCCAGCAGGGATGGCTTTGCAGCCCGGCAAATACTGCCGACAGTTGGTCGGGTGCAAAGCCCAAACGGTGCATACCCGTATCTACTTTAATAAACAGCCGCAGGGGCGCGTCAGCGGCATGGGTCGCCAGCCAGAGTAGCTGCCGTTGTTCATGGATAACGAGCAGATAACCGCGGGCGGCCGCGACAGCGACCTCCTCCGCGTCGAAAGGCCCTCCGAGCAGACAAACCGGTCGTTCCAGACGCAGATCATGAAGGGTTTCCGCCTCTTCCAGAGAAGCCACGGCAAAGGCATCGACACCCGCCTCCGCCAGCACCGGGGCGCAGAGCGCGACATCATGCCCATAGGCATTGGCTTTGACCGCCGCCATAACTTGCGCGTGGGGCGCATGCTGGCGTACCACGGCCATATTATGACGCAGAGCAGCAGCAGAAATATCGGCAACAATAGGGCGAGTCATGAGTGCATGATACCGCAAAGCACAGAAAAATCCCCTGGCAGAAATCCACTTCTGGTGAAAGGCTAACGCCCGAAATCATCCCCGGACGGCGCATAATTCTCAAAGCGGGTATATTCACCGAAGAAGCTCATCCGCACGGTCCCGATGGGTCCGTTGCGCTGTTTGCCGATGATCACCTCGGCGATGCCCTTCACCTCTTCCTTGTCCTTGTAGTACACCTCATCGCGGTAAAGGAACAGAATCAAATCGGCGTCCTGCTCAATAGCACCGGACTCACGCAGATCCGACATCTGCGGACGCTTTTCGGTCCGGTTTTCCAGACTACGATTGAGCTGTGAGAGGGCAATCACCGGGATGGACAGCTCTTTGGCCAAGGCCTTGAGCGAACGGCTGATCTCGGAAATCTCGGCGACCCGATTGTCACCCCGCCCCGGCACCTGCATGAGTTGCAGATAGTCGACCACAACCAGCGCCAAGCCATGCTCTCGCTTCAGCCGGCGCGCCCGCGAACGCAAATCCGTCGGCGTCAGCGCTGCCGAATCATCGGCAAACAACGGCGCATTGCCGAGTTCACCAATGGCATGCGCGATGCGCGGCCAGTCATCATTACCCAGGCTGCCGTTGCGCAGCCGGTGCTGATCCACCCGCCCTCGCGACGAGAGCGCACGCAAGACGATTTCGTCTATCGGCATTTCCATGCTGAAAACCGCCACCGGCTTGCCTTCGTTACAGGCGACATGCTCAGCTATATTCATGGCGAAAGAGGTTTTGCCCATACTGGGACGACCGGCAACGATGATGAGCTGGCCCGGATGCAGGCCGGAGGTTTTCTCGTCCAGATCGGCGAAACCTGTGGACAGGCCTGTGACACCCTTTTTCTCGCGGGCGATGGTCTCGATCCGGTCGATTACCGCCGGAAGCGCATCCTTGAGTTGCCTAAAGCCTTCTCCGGCCCGCTGCTGCCCTTCGGCGAGATGGAAAACCCGGCTTTCCGCCTCGTCCAACAAGGCCTGCGCTTCCCGCCCTTCCGGACGATAGGCCAGTTCGGCAATTTCCCGGCCAACCCGAATAAGATCACGCAGGGTGGCCCGCTCCCGCACGATGCTCGCATAGGCGAGCACATTGGCCGCCGAGGGCGTCTCGTTGGCGAGCATAAGAAGATATTGCACGCCTCCCACATCGGCAAGCTGCTCGTGATCTTGCAACCATTCGGAGACCGTGACGGCGTCTACCGCCCGCCCGGCACCCTGCATGGCAATGATCGCTTGAAAAATCTGGCGATGGCGGCGCTCATAAAAATCTTCGGCCGTCATCGCCTCGGTCACTTGATCCGCGGTATCGGGATCGATCAGCAGGGCACCGATGACCGATTGCTCTGCCTCAATAGAGTGCGGCGGAGCCTTGACCCCGCCGCCATACTCCGCAAACTCGAACATTCCGCCGTCCCTGCCAGTGCCAGGGTCAGGCGCGCTCGACGAATACCATCACGTCCAGATCCACTTCCGGATGCAGGTGCAACCGCACTGGAAATTCACCTACCCGCTTGATCGGGCCATCCGCCAGGCGGATTTCCGAATGGGCCACTTCATGACCCAGGGCCGCCAGAGCAGCGCTGATATCATGCGAGCCCACCGAGCCAAACAAACGACCATCTTCGCCCGCTTGCAGGGCGATTTTGACCACGGCTTCCGCCAGTATGGCAGCGCGCTGCTGAGCCGCCTGCAGACGCTCTGCCTCGATATGCTCCAAGGCCGCTTTACGCTCGGCAAAGTCTTCCAGATTGCGCTGGTTGGCCATTATGGCTTTCCCCTGCGGCATCAGAAAATTGCGCCCATAGCCCGGCCGCACGTCGACCACATCACCAAGACGCCCCAGGTTGTTGATACGTTCCAGCAAAATCACTTTCATTTCCAATTCCTCCAAAAAATTCCCTGCAAAAGCGCCATCAGGGCCGCGAGCCCGCAAGCCGTTGGCGCAGATGGAAAACACGATCCACGACGCCCAGCACAGCGATTACCAGCAAGAGCTGTGAAAGCAGGATCAGTCCGATATAAAAAGCCGTCAGCACGAACAAGGGCCAACCCCTTGACGCAAACCACAGGTGCATAAAACTCAAGCCTTGCAGCAGATACAACCCGCCGACCAAAACGGCAAGATTCTGTACCGGCCATAGCGCATCGCCATGCAGCAGGCTGATACCCAACAATGTCGCGATGAGCAACCAGATCAACCGCTCCGGCAACACCCAGTCCCGAAACACCCGTTGCGGCGCCGGAACGCCCTGGAAACGTTCGCGCCAGCGACTGGCCAGCAACGCCGCCAAGGTCCAGAGCAGCGCCATGCCTGCGGCGAGAATCCCTGGCATCAGGCGGGTCATATCACCCAGGACCTGGCGCTGCGTCGTACTTAACTCTTTACGCGCTGGCGCCAGCAAATGTTCCATCTGTGCTTGCCAGAAGGCAGGGCCCATGCCTCGCGGTATGACCCAAAGCGAGAGCGCCAGCGCCAGGAGAGACAGACCGATAACGACCCACACTACCCCGCCCCACTGCACGTCCCACCGCAAACCTTCTCCCAGCAGCCGCCCCGGCAGCCAGGCCACCAGGGCAAAGGCGACACCATACCACGGGTTCAACGTAAACAGTGCGGAGGCAACCCCGGCAATCAGGAGGACTTCAAAGCTCTCCTTGCGCCCGGCCTGCAGGGTAACCAGCGTCACCAAAGCGACGCAGTTGAGCAGTAACGGCGCGGCAAGAAAGGGAACCAGTCCCGCAACACTAAAGAGTACAGCAATACTAATGCTGGCTTGCCAGCGTCCGCTGAGAAACCAGCGCAAGACCCCACCTTCTGTCTGCGCCGCCACCGGAACGCCAGTGCCTTAACGCACGACGTAGGGCAATAACGCCAGAAAACGGGCACGCTTGATCGCTGTAGTCAACTGTCGCTGATACAGATTGCTGGTTCCGGTAATCCGGCTGGGGACGATTTTACCCGTCTCACCCACATAGGCCTGCAAGGTTTTTAGATCCTTGTAGTCAATCTCCTTGACGCCTTCCGCCTTGAAACGACAAAACTTACGGCGACGGGTAAAGTTACTGCTGCCGCCGCCACGCTTGTCACCATCACTATCCCGATCTCTGTCTCGATTAAATGCCATCTGAAATCTCCTTGATTAAGCCGTCGCTACGGTTTCGTTATCGCTGTGGTCCGGCTCGCCTTCATCTTCGACAGTCTCTTCACTGCGCTCACGACGGTCGCTCTCATCGCGGGCCAGAAAGGAAGGGATGGTAACAGCTTCAGCGCGGGCCAGAATCAGGTGACGCAAAACCGCATCGTTGAAGCGGAACGCGTCTTCCAGTTCAGCCAAGGCGGCACCGCTGCATTCTACATTCATCAAAACATAATGAGCCTTGTGGGCCTTCTTGATGGGGTAGGCCAACTGCCGACGACCCCAGTCTTCCAGGCGATGAAAATGCCCGCCATCGCCCTCTATCATGCCGCGATAGCGCTCAATCATCTGGGGGACCTGCTCACTTTGGTCAGGATGGACCAAAAACACAATTTCGTAATGACGCAAAGGTTGCTCCTTATGGTTCACTGCGGAGTCCGGGCGCCTATCGCCCGAACAAGGAGTAAAAGGTGAGGGCGTATTCTAATACGCGCCGTGGGAAAAACAAGGGGTTAACCTTTTAGTCTGTACATCAGCCAGCAAATCCTGGGGCCAGAGCCCGCAATTGCTCGATCTGTCGCAGGCAGCGCGCCCGGTCTGCGACAGACAAAGGTGCTGTTGCAGCGTTGCCGGCGAGTCTCTCCAGGCGATTGCCCGTCGGAAACTCACCCTTGGACCGTAAATGGGCGACTGCCGTTTGCGCGCCCTCCGGATCGTTACAGATCAGCAGCAAGTCCGCGCCTGCCGCCAGTGCCGCATCCACCCGCGCGCCCATATCGCCGACACCATGCGCACCCGCCATGCTGAGGTCGTCGCTGACCACCACACCGGTGAAGCCCATATCTTTGCGGAGGATATCCTGTAACCAGCGCGGCGAGAAACCGGCAGGACGTTCAGTATCCACCTGGGGATAGAGACAGTGCGCCGGCATAATCGCCGGAATCCCCGCGGCAATCAGGGCAGCGAAGGGCTGAAGGTCTTCCTGAATGGCACTGAGCGGGCGCTTATCCAAAGGTAAGTCGAGATGAGAATCTGCGGCTACCGCACCATGACCGGGAAAATGCTTGGCGACCCCCTGCAAGCCGGCCCGTACCATGCCTTCCCAGAGCGCTACCGCGATACCCCCCACCCACTCGGGATCGCGGTGGATGGCGCGGTCGCCAATCACCGCAGAAACGCTGCGATCCAAATCCACACAAGGGGTAAAGTCCATGTCCAGGCCGAGCGCCCGGAGTTCCGTACCGAGCAGAAGTCCCCAGTCCCGTGCCGCCGTCTGCGCCCTTTCCAATCCGTCACGATCCGCCAGACGGCCCAGAGTCGCCATGGGCGGGAAGCGCGTCACTCCGGTACGCAGGCGCTGCACCCGCCCGCCCTCCTGATCAATACCGATGAGCAGCGGCGGAGAACGCAGCGCATGCAATTCGCCGCACAGGGCACGCACCTGTTCGGCATCGACGCAGTTGCGGGCAAAAAGGATGACGCCACCCACTGCCGGCTGGCGCAGCATCGCGCATTCCGCGACAGTGGGCCGTAGCCCGGCAATATCGACCATCAGCGGGCCCCGTGCGAGGCGCTGCAACTCAGTCTGTAGCGGCATGGGGGATGGGCTCCTGCGTACTGGCCTGCGCCTTGGCGGCGGCACGGGCCTTGGCTTCCACCTTGTCCACTTCTTCATTCTGCACCAGCTGCATATCCGGTGGCATGGAAATAGGCAGCGCGATCCTCGGCGGCTGGCTGGGAATACCATGCACGTGCACGGGTACGATCATCATGCTGAAACCGTCATGCTGCAGGCGATCCTGAACGATAAAGCTGACTTCATCATGCAGCAATCCGTGGAAGGGTCCCTGCACAGAGGTGTCAATCACCCGCCCGGCAAAGAAGATGCTCTGTGGAAAATAGCGGATAGCGACATTGGCCAATTCCTCCATCGCGAGGATACGGTCGGTGGAGTAAGTGGCGAACCAGGTTGCCGCCATCCCCTCGTTGCGGCAAAAGGCCATATACTGGTTAGCCTCAGTCTCTACATATACCTTCAGGTCTTCCAGTGCCTTGATACCCTTAAATTCACCCTGACCTACGATACCCGCCAGCAGGAACACATAGTTCTTGACGAAGCCACTGACCATACGGTGCGCAGTCAGCAAGGTATGCAGCCCCAAACCGTCAAAACGGCTGACAAAAAATACGGCCGTGGCGCCACGCGGATCCAGAGGCAGGTTAGGGCCGGACTCCAGATGGTCAGGCACCACATCCAGCATGGTTTCGTCCAGTTCGGCGGTGATTTTACCGATACTTTTGTAATGGCGATAGATCAGATATCCGAGACCCACCACAACCGCGGTGACCAGCAGAGTGAACCAGCCGCCCGCATCGAATTTCTCGAAAATGGTGATGGCGAGAATGGATGCCGTGACCATAAAGCCCAGGACACTGACGGCAAAGCGACCCCGCCAGTTTGACTCCTGATGCCGCTGGGCAAACCAGTGTCGGCTCAATCCTGCCATGGTCAGGGTAAAGGTGATGAATACATTGATGCTGTATAAAACCACCAGAATGCTGACATGTCCGCCCGTCGCGAGGAGGATGGCGATAGCCGAAAAACCAATGAGCAACACGCCATTACGCGACACGAAACGATCTGATAGGTAAGAAAACCGCTCTGGCAACCAACGATCGACAGCCATATTCGCCATGACGATAGGCGCCGTGATAATACCCGTGTTGGCGGCGATGAAGAGGAGCAGGCCTTCGCTGATCAGGGTAAGCAGTGCCGCCGCCGGACCGAAGTATACACCATCCAAGGTCCATCCCTGGGTAATCGCGCCGTAGAGCACGGCATTCAGCGTTTGCCCCTGTTGGCCATGCACATGATACATCAGATACAGAAAAATCAGACTGCCCGCGATCAGAGACAGGGACGTCGCCAGCAGGGTCATCGTCCGCTGCCCTGTCTGCACACGCGGCTCACGCATGATATGCACGCCATTGGCTACCGCTTCCAAACCCGTATAGGTACCACCACCCAGGCTGAAGGCCCGCAATATCAACGCCACAATGAAGATCCAGCCGTACCGCATACTGTCATGCTGAACACCGACGACCGTATTGCGGGCGATAGCTGGCACATCTCCCATGTGAGCCAGCAGTCCCCAGCCAAGCAGTATGACGTGGGTGAAGACGAAAGCCATAAAGATCGGCAACAAAATCTTGATGGATTCCTTCATACCGCGCAAATTGATGAAGATCAGGAACAGCAACACGGCGGCATCCAGGGGAATGCGCTCGCTGTACCAGGAGGAAGGCATGGTACTCAGCAACGCCTCGGTACCCGATGCCACGGAGATCGCTGCCGTTAAAATGTAATCGACGACCAAAGCGGCGCCGCTCACCAGGCCTGCTATCGGCCCTAACAGGGTGGATGCGGTGTGATAACCACCCCCACCATCGGGAAAAAGAGCAATGACCTGTTTGTAACCTGCCGAGATGACAAACACCGAGAGCGGGATGCCGATGGCCAGAAAAACGGCCAGATACTCATGCCCCTGCAGGGCATCGTAGATTTCCGGAGGACCATAGGCGGAGGAAGACAGCGCATCGGAACCCAGACCGACCCAGGCCAGAAAGGCCGCGAGCGAAAGGTTCTCGAAGAGTTTGGGATTGAAAACGTTTACGGCGCGACGAAAACGGGGTAAGCGGATCCAGGCCATTCAGTACTTCCTAGCGGGGGAACGCAGCGGTGGCTGCAGGCCGATAAAAACAGGGGTGTTTACAGGACATGCCGCAAAGAGCATGCACACCGCGTCCGGCGCCATCCGCACGCAGCCTGCCGATACCGGCTGGCCGAGATGGTCCACATCGGCGGTGCCGTGGATGTAGATATAACGGCGGAAAGTATCCTGAAAACCACCACGATTAAAACCGTTTTCGCTGCCGGAGAGCCAAAGAATGCGGCCGAGAATCCAGTCTTGCCGCGGTCGACCCGCCGCCCACTCCGCGCTGTAACAGGCACCGGTCCAACGTCTGCCGCGCAGGATTGCCGTCGTGGGCAGACCTTCACCGATGCGCGCGCGCACTACATGCCATCCGCGCGGCGTGCAGCCGCTGTCACGCCGTTCACCAAGTCCGTTACGAGCCGTGGATATGACATACGCCGAGCGCGGCTCAGCGCCGCTCATCTCGCGCAACCGCTGGGCGGAGACATCCACCCAGAGCCAACGTGGGGGCATTTCAGCGCTCAAAGAGGGCGATGGATTCGACATGGGCGGTATGGGGAAACATGTTGACGACGCCGGCCGCTTGCAGACGATAGCCGCGTTCGTGTACCAGGTACGCCGCATCACGGGCCAGGGTCGCCGGATTGCAGGAGACATACACCAGGCGGCGGACGCCGGGGGTCAGGCTGCGCAGCACTTCGATGGCGCCACTGCGGGGCGGATCGATGAGCATTTTGTCGATGGCGCCCGCCGGAAAAAAATCTTCCATCTGCGCCTGGGTGAGATCGGCTACGGCATATCGGGCTTTATCCGCCAGGCCATTGGCGGCGGCGTTCTCGGTGGCTAGCGCGACCAAGCGGGCGTCCCCTTCAATGCCAAGCACCCGCGCTCCCAGTCGGGCAATAGGCAGAGTGAAATTCCCGAGTCCACAGAAGAGATCCAGAATCTGCTCTCCCGGTTGCGGCTGCAGCAGCGCCATGGCGCGGCGCACCATCACCTGATTCACCGCCTGATTGACCTGAGTGAAGACCAGCGGATCAAAACGCAGGCGCAACTGATAGTCCGGCAGATCGTAATGAAGGGGTTCCGGCTGCTCCGGCCATAAAGGGTGCAGGGTGTCCGGCCCGCGCGGCTGCAGCCATATCTGCAGGTCGTGTTGCACACCAAAAGCACGCAAGTGCTGCAGATCGCTTTCCATCAGCGGCCGCATGTGACGAAACACCAGAGCGACGGCATCCGGCGTGGCGGCCACTTCGATCTGCGGAAAATCCTGGGGCGATTGCATCTGCCCGATCAGCGCCCGCAGGGGCAGAATGCGTTGCCCGATGCGCGGATCAAGGGTCAGACATTGCCCCATATCCACGACATAACTGCTGTTGCGTTCGCGGAAACCGACCAGTGCGCCCCGGGTTTTTGGCGTCCGCACCGAGAGTCGCGCCTTGCTGCGATAGCTCAGGCTCGGGCCATGAATGGGGGGCAGGACGCGTCCGGGGCGGACCTTGCCGATGCGCCAGAGATTATCTTCCAGTTGTCTTTGCTTGATGGCCACCTGCGCCGCTGGCTCCAGATGCTGCAGGCTGCAGCCCCCGCAGACACCAAAGTGCGGACAAGGCGGCGACACCCGCAGGGAGGATGCCTTGACCACTTGCAACAACTCGGCACGATCAAAGCTCTTGTGGTCTTGAGTACGCCGTGCCCAGACCCGCTCACCGGGCAGCGCCCCATCGACAAAAAGCACCTTGCCCCCCACACGGGCAATCCCGCGCCCCTCGGCATCCAGACTTTCGATCACTACCTGCTCAGGCTGAGCGTTATGGATGGGCTTGGGACGCGACATGCAGATTCTCTGGCCACAAGGTAAGAAATTCCTGGACGTGGGCCTCGTCCCGGTTTTGTAAGTAAGACCGCAACTGCGTCTGGCAGGCATCATAAGCCGATTTGTCGAGATGCCCACGGGTCAATTCAAAACGCAGATGGACCAGAGCCGTGTTCAGCACATCGACTTCGCAGTAGTGGCGGATGCCCGCCAGTTCCCCGGCCTGATAACGGGTCCAGACCTCCGCGCCGCTCATCCCCAGCTTGCCGGGCAGCCCCAACAACAACGCCACGTCCTGAAGACGGGCGACATTGCGCATCTGATAAGCAGAGAGGATATCCATGAGGTCGAGATGGCGCTCGTGGTAACGGCTGGTGTAATTATTCCAGCGATAACCCTGATCGGTCTGTCCCTGCTCCCAGTAGCGGACCGCAGGGATGCCGTGGAGCAGGGCGCGGTAATGCAGTACCGGGAGGTCAAAGGCCGCGCCATTCCAGGAAACCAGTTGCGGGGCATGGCGCTGGATGAACTGAAAGAAGGCAGCGACGAGAGTGGCTTCGTCATCGTCCGCCTTGCCGAAACTGTTGAGCTTGACCTGCTCGCCCTGCCACCAGAGGGCAGAGATAGCAACGACCCGATGCAAATAAGGGCGCAGAAACTCCGTCGCGCCCTGGGTTTCGATGCGGCGCTGGTGCTGCAGCAATTCCGCCACGCCCGCGTCATCCCCCAACGCAATGTCGTGCACCCGCCGCCCGCCGGCAACGTCGGGCACTGTCTCGATGTCAAAAACCAAAATATTCTGCAAAATGGTGACTATTTCTGCTGCCACTGACCACTGGGCGACTGGTACCAGTATCCCGCGGGTGCTTTGTTGATCCAGGCCTGGGCAAAGGTCTGCTGAATTTGCCCCGCCCACTCGGGATGGCCATTGGCATCAGCGATCTGCTGATAGAGATTACTGAGCGCCTGGTTATAGCTGCCCACCAGCCCATTGAGCGGAGCCCGCTGCGGCAGCGACACGGCTGCCGCATCATGGATCGTCACCTGACCATTGGCCGTGTAACCCACCGCGCCGCTGACAAAGTAAGGACGCATTTGCGTCGCC
>JAKBXD010000295.1 GCA_021840785.1 Pseudomonadota bacterium | reverse complement strand
ATGAGCCGGATACGGCGCCTGTAAAGATGCGTGGCGGGACGCGCAGGCAAATCCGTCCGTCACGCTCACATTCTGTCGGCATGGGGGGGGCACTCCACCGTTTCGGGAAATTCCTTTGTCGCAAAAGGGCTTTCACCGATTGGCGCTCATGTCATCATCATTGGGAGGATGTCGAAATAATTAGAGATAATAGCAAAGGATATTGACCATGAATGACTGAATAATATAATAACTATGGCAACAACAATTGAACTATCATAATATGAGACATTTAAAAATTATGAGAATGACCGCAAATGCAATAATGATATTTTGACAATTTATAGCCATGTTTTTTTGATTGATGATAAAAAATTGGAAAATAGGTTCTTAATAATGCAAAAATAGAAAATATAAAAATTTTGATATTTTGAAATAAATTAGGAGCTTTTATGATGGAACGAATTGAAGAGTGGCTATTAACAACATCTATCGTCTATTTCGTAAATGAAAAATTTTTAAGCAAAAGTCTTATTATTGAAGTTGTAAATCATTTTTATAAAGTTGGAATTCCAGAACTTATTATTATTGATAAATTTGGAGATTATTCAGAATTATTGACAAAAAACAAATATTTTAGATATTTTTCTAACGATAATTCAATATCATTAGATGATATAATAAACGAGCAAGATAAATATTGTAATATGAATAATATTGTCATTATTGCTAATGATCGTATATATTATCATTCAGGGTATATAAACAGAGAATATTTAGAAAATATTATCTATAATATGAATAATATTTTTCAAAGTGACGATAAATATGTAGGTGTAGACTGATATCTCACCGACGTAGAGCTTCATGGCGCTGGTGAGGGGGCAATTTCGGCTTGGGGCCATACGTAAGTCGCAGGCCTGGATCCGCTCCCGCTCGAACTCCACAATGCGGCCAAGGACGGTCAGCATCAGCCGGCCGTGCGGGGTGGTGGCGTCGGCTCCGCTGTCCCCCGAGGGACCTGTACCCGGCGCCTTTCTCGGCGATGGTCGCGAGGATATTCATTTGGGGGAAACCTATCAGAGGAGGTCTCGATCGAACGAGGCTTACCAATTTTGGATGATGCTCATCAAATTTTCTGTCAGAAGATTTTACATTCCGCCCGTCTAATGTGAAATAAGTATCTGCATTTTCTTATTATTATTATATGGCACGATTTTTGCTCGAATTTCGTTGCGCTTCAGAATGAATGCGTGATGCATCCTCGACGGAGCATCTTTCAGATTTTTGAAGGTGGGAAAATGACAAAGTTTCGAACACTGTTATTGGCCGGTGCCGTTGCGGCACTTGGAGTTGTCGGCACTGCCAATGCCGGAATCCTGTATGGATCGTTTCAAGTAACAGTCTATCACGGGACGAACACCGGCGGAGAAAGTGCCTCAATGGAACAGGCACTGCCGACCAATACGCTGCTTACGACAACAAATCCGATAGCAGCTTTCACCTACACTGGTAATTTTAACTTCAACGCCACCCAAAACACGATCGCCAATTTCTTCTCTACAGGCGGTGGAACGGTTGGCGGATTCACGATCGGGTCTGAGACGGTGCTCCAGAACACCGACCTAAGTACATCGGGTTTTGGCGACACGACGCTCATGAAAATATCGTTCAACAGCGCCAATACCATTACCGGCGTGACGCATGATGACGGCGTCAGCCTGTATAATGCTGGCACCACGGCACTTGATCTGCTGCCGACCATAGATTCCGCTCCGACATCGAAGACGCTCAGCACACTGGTACCGCCCGCCCCCGCCGGGGCCTATGACCTCTATTATGTAGAGGCGAATGGGCTCCCTGCGGTTCTCAGTACCAATGTTCCCGAGCCTGGTAGTCTGGTGCTGCTCGGAACCGGGCTGCTGGGCCTTGGCCTTCTCGCAGGCCGCCGTCGCAAGACCGTCTGACCAGCACTACGGGGCCCATACGGCGTAACGGCTCCGGAGTTTCCGGAGCCGTTTTCGACTCAGATCACCAGCCAACCTGACCGGCTCCCGTTGAGTGGTCCGAGATGAAGGTTAGTGCATTTTCACTTCTGGTGCCATGGCCGGTCGTAGGTGGAGCGAAGCGGAGCCTAAGGGAACAACCTCTTCTAACTCCGCCGTTCAAGGCCCAAACTGGCTTCTGCCGCCCCCCGCCAGCTGCCCCAATTTTGCTACGGCAGGAGAATCATCAGGCGTTAGGCGGCACCACCACCCGCCGCAGCCAGGCGACCAGCGGCTCAAAGCTGAAACTGCCCGCTTCATACAGACTGACGATAAAATCGTAAGTCTCATCTGGATCGGCCTGCATCCCAGCACCATTGATGACCAGGAAGGTATAGGTGACAGCAAAAGCCGTGCGTTTATTGCCGTCGATGAACGGATGATTCTGCGCCAGACTCTCCCACAAGGCGGCAGCCTCGTCGATCAGATCGCCATAATATCCCGTCCGCGGGCGATACAGGGCCGCCTCCAGTTGGCCAGGATCACGCACGCCATGGGCGCCACCGTAGCGCTCGATTTGGTCTGCATGGATAGCCAGAACCTCGATGGCGGTCAGATAGTCTGTCATTCAGCCAGCTTTTTATAGAGCGTCCCGAATTTTTCGTGGCTCGCCTGATAGGCGGCCATCACATTGGCGCGGGGCCGGCCCTGCTTGCGCTTTTCAATCAGGTCGGCGAGCGCCTCATCCACCAGCGCTTGCAACTGCCGCCCCTCGCTTTGCGCGAGGCGGCGCACCGCGGAGAGAATCTCAGAATTCACCTGGGTCGCAAATTTTTCACGGGTTTGGGCTGCCATGATACATCTCCAATCTTTCCTTGATTTATCATGATACGTCATGAAATATCAAGAATGCGCACGGCTGTCGTTTCCTCAATATCCCTAAAGCACGCGATATTCGCCGCTTTTCCCGTATGCCCCTGCACTTTGGTTGATGGCGACGCAGGGACGATTGCCTGGTTCGCAGCGTGTCAGCTTGCCTGAGCCTCTGGCGTGTCGCGCGCCGATCGG
>JAKBXD010000294.1 GCA_021840785.1 Pseudomonadota bacterium | reverse complement strand
AAAGGAGTGAAAGCATCACGGCACTCAAGGTTCAATTGAGTCGACATAGACAACAAAGGTATCCCTCGGGTCGCTAGAGATCTACCCCCGGGTAAAATCGACACGCCTGCGCCAGCATCGACGATCGGACTACTCGATCGCCGCTATTGCGCCACTATTCCATGCGAAGATGCTGCCCGTGACCACCGGTCACTTCCCGATGCTCACGAACCTTAGCTCGCTGCATTAGTTTCACGATGATCCACCCGCAAAGAGCTCATCATCAGCGCCAAACGTTGTACCTGTCTTAAACTTGTATTATACTTTTGAGTACGGACGAAAGGATGACCATGACAACAGCAGAATCCTCAACACCAACCGCGAGCGTCGCCAAACTCTATGAACGACTCTCTGAGACGACCGCGATCGGACGTGAGCGGCTTGGCAGACCGCTTACCTTTGCCGAGAAGGTGCTCTTCGCCCACTTTCTCCATCCTGAGACGACCGACTTGGAGCGAGGCGTGAGTTACGTCGAGCTCATGCCAGACCGTGTTGCCATGCAAGACGCGACTGCACAGATGGCTCTGCTGCAGTTCATGACGGCCGGGTTGCCACAGGTCGCAGTTCCCTCCACCGTTCACTGTGATCATCTCATCCAAGCGCAGTTTGGAGCCACCACCGACCTAGAGACTGCGGGGGTCACAAACAAGGAGGTCTATGACTTCCTACGATCCGTCTCCGCCAAGTACGGACTTGGCTTTTGGGAGCCGGGTTCTGGCATCATTCACCAAGTCGTCCTTGAACAGTATGCCTTCCCCGGCGCCATGATGATCGGAACCGATTCTCACACCCCTAACGCTGGGGGTCTTAGCATGGTGGCGATCGGCGTGGGTGGCGCAGATGCCGTCGACGTCATGGTGGGGATGCCTTTTAACGTACGTCTACCCAAGCTGATCGGGGTTCACCTCACCGGTGCACCGTCAGGTTGGACCTCGGCGAAGGACGTTATTCTTCGCGTTGCCGAGATCCTCACGGTCAAGGGCGGCACCGGTGCAATCCTGCAGTACTTCGGCGATGGTGCCCGAGCGCTGTCTACAACCGGAAAAGCCACGATCTGCAACATGGGGGCTGAGATCGGTGCTACATGCTCGCTCTTTCCCGCTGATGAGAACTCTGTCGCCTATCTCCGATCAACCGGGCGAGAGGCGATAGCCGATCTGGTCGCCTCTAATCTGATCGAGCTAACCGACGACCCAGAGGTCGAGCAAGATCCACGCCCCTACTTCGACCAATTGATAGAGATCAATCTCGACACCCTTGAACCACAGATCGTGGGACCTGGCACCCCCGACCTAGGCAGAGGGGTTGGAGAGATAGCTGCAGAAGCCAAGGAGAAGGGGTGGCCAGTGGAGCTCTCCTATACCCTCGTCGGTTCGTGCACCAACTCGTCATACGAGGACATCGCTCGAGCGGCATCTATCGCTCGATGGGCGAATGAGCGAGGGCTCAAGGTCAAGAGTCCGCTCTTGGTAACCCCCGGATCCGAACGGGTGCGCGCCACCATTGAACGTGATGGTCTGCTCGATGACTTGCGCGCGATCGGCGCCACCGAGCTAGCGAATGCATGCGGGCCGTGCATTGGCCAATGGAAGCGGACTGATGAGGCATCGCAAGGAGTCAACTCGATCTTGACCTCCTATAATCGCAACTTCCCGAAACGCAACGATGGCAGTGCCGACACCTTAGCCTTCATCGCCTCTCCAGAGGTCGTGGTCGCCTATTCACTGGTGGGCAACTTCAACTTCAATCCGCTCACCGATCCAATCGAAGGTGAGCTCATCCCCCAACCTACAGGTGACAAGCTCCCATCGCTCGGTTTTGCAAGCGAACAGTCCGGCTTCCAAACACCCCCTGTCGACTCTTCAAAAGTCGAGGTCAAGGTGGATCCCGCCTCTGAGCGTCTACAACTACTACAGCCCTTTGAACCCTGGGATGGAGAGGACTACCTCGGACTCGCCGTTCTTATGAAGGCGGTCGGGAAGTGTACGACCGATCACATATCGGCAGCAGGACCATGGCTTCGCTTTCGTGGCCACCTCGACAATATATCGAACAACCTCTTCTTAGGCGTCAACAACGCCTTTGGATCACAGGCTGGGAAGGGCTGGTGCAAGGTCCATAGCGCGGAGGAGTCGCTCCCAGAGATTGCGCGTCATTACAAGACAGCTGGTATCGCCTGGGTCGCTATAGGCGACGAGAACTATGGTGAGGGTTCCTCTCGAGAGCACGCAGCAATGGAGCCGCGGTTCTTAGGAGCCAAGGCGATTATCGCGCGTTCCTTTGCCAGAATCGCCGAAACTAACCTCAAAAAACAAGGTGTTCTCCCGTTAACCTTTGCGGATCCGGCGACATACGACTTGATCGCGAAGGACGATAACGTCGACATCGTCGATCTCGCAGCGCTAGCGCCCAATCGTCCGGTCAAGGGCATAATCCATCATGCCGATGGTAGCGCCACCGAATTCGAGATGACTCATACTCTCTCCCCCACCCACATCGAGTGGTTTCACGCAGGAAGCGCGCTCAACATCATCCGAGATCGCGCCCGCTGAACAACTACAACGCCAGTGCAGAGGCCCTGTGACTAGCTAGTCGATACCCAAATGGAGTCAGTTCAACCAATGACCGCTACAAGAGCACGCTTGTAGCGGTCATTGGCGCTTGTCCGCTGGAAAACCGACCTGGCATAGTGTGTAGGCGATGGCTAATGGCGTGTAGATCACCTCGGCTGCAGACCGTCAAGGTCGCATACCCTTCTAGACCTAGCGGTCCACTAGGCCGCTAGACGCCTCTCGTTCGAGGGCTGCCGTCAAGAGAGCTAACCCAACTTTCGGAGAATCTTCCCGAATTGGTGTCTGGTTTGATCTTTTTTCCCGATTTCGATGGGTCATCCACGGGTGAGATTTGTATTATGCCAGGTCGGGTATATTTGGAGATGAATGTAGTGTCCTAAGTACTAATATACCCGTAATTAGGACAGCATTCCTTCCTACTCTCT